>JAGVEE010000010.1 GCA_020058405.1 Sphingobacteriales bacterium | reverse complement strand
CAATATGTGCTTTGGGGCTTAATAGTTTATTGCTATTACGTAACTGAAACAAGTTTCTCAACATCAACATCGAATAAATAAACACTAAACTAACCAATAATGATAAACCTAAATGTGTAGTACTCTTTTCGAAGTCTAAAAAAATCCAAACAGATAGCATTACCACTAAAGAAAAGAGCATAGCAATTATTGCAAATAATAGTTTTAATGCCATTTTATTTCTTTTAGCATTAATGCCTGTTAATACTTGTTCAACAGAAAGTGTATTTAACTTCTGTTCTTTCCAAACACTCATTAAATCATCAAACTCTTTCATATTTTTGGTATAATTCTGTTAATTGTTGTTTAATACGATGAATCTTTACTCTTAAATTTCCTTCAGATACTCCAGCTATTTCAGCTATTTCGGGGTATGGTATCTCATCTAATACCATAGTTATTATTAATCGATCACTCTCTTGTAAAAGAGCAATGCATTGATACAATAAACTCACTTTGGACTGAACTGTGTTTTCGGCTTCTGCGAATGATTCTAAAACTTGTTCATTTATTTTTTCGGTTTGCAAACGTTTACCAACTTTTATAAATGATAAACATGTATTTACAGCAATTCTATAAATCCAAGTATTGATAGCAGAATTGTGTTGAAATGATTCTAAGTGTTCCCAAACTTTAAGGAAGGTGTCTTGCACCAAATCAGAAGCTATATCGGGGTCGCCAGTATATGCATAGCATAAATGGTAAATCTTTTGATGGTAGGCATCAAAAGCAGTTTTAAATACGCGTTCTTTCTCGTTCATTATACATTAGAGAATAAAGTTCTCTAATTGTTACAAGAAATCAGAAATATTTACAATAAATTTTCGATAATCTTTTCAACGCTAATGTTTTCGGCCTCGGCTTTGTAATTCCTTACAATTCTGTGTCGTAAAATAGGCAGTGCTACTGCTTTTACATCTTCAATATCTGGCGAATATTTGCCCTTAATAGCTGCATGGCATTTAGCGCCTAATACAAGGTATTGAGAGGCTCTTGGACCCGCTCCCCAGCTTAGGTAATCGTTTACCATTTTAGTTGCTTCTGTTCTTCCTGGGCGAGTTTTTGCGCTTAAATTTACTGCGTATTCTAAAACAGTATCCGTAACGGGTAAATCACGTATTACTTTTTGGAAATAAGTAATTTGTTCGTGGTTTAATATTTTTCTCAAGTCAACCTTACGGTTAGCTGTGGTATTTTTTACAATCTGTATTTCTTCTGCAATGCTAGGATAATCTAAAGACACATTAAACATAAAACGATCTAGCTGCGCTTCTGGCAAAGGATACGTTCCTTCTTGCTCAATTGGGTTTTGTGTTGCCAATACAAAAAATGGTTTAGGTAATTCGTGGTGTACACCCGCTGCCGTAACCGATTTTTCTTGCATTGCTTCTAACAATGCCGCTTGTGTTTTTGGTGGAGTTCTATTAATCTCATCGGCCAAAATAATGTTAGAAAATATTGGCCCTTTTATAAATTTAAAATGACGTTGCTCATCAAGTATCTCCGCTCCTGTAATATCTGATGGCATTAGATCTGGAGTAAACTGAATTCTGTTACTAGAAAGATCTAATACATTACCCACCGTTTGCACCAATAAGGTTTTTGCTAAACCTGGCACACCAACTAATAAGCAATGTCCATTGCTAAAAATTGAAATTAATACTGCTTCTACAATTTCATCCTGACCAATAATTACTTTCGCAATTTCAGTTCTTATTTCTTTGTATACTGATGACAGAGCATCAATCGCTTCAACTTCCGATTTGTACATAATTTTATTTAGAACGGTTTACGGTTTCTTTAATCCATGGTTGTAATTTTTCACAAGTAGCAAACTCTTCGTTTATTTTCACATACGTTTGCTTTCTTCTCTTGCTAAACCACTCTTCCATTACTTTATTCTGCTTGCTTTGCAAAGCCGCTTGTTGTATTTTTTGATAGTCGTCTTTTAAATTAGCTTGATGTGGTTCTGTTTTCGAAATAAAGTTAATTATTCTGTATGCAGTTTCACCTGTAGCAGTTTTGTATTGTGTTGGTGGTGCAATTTCAGTTACTTTCATGTTTTCTAACTGAAAATAAATAGCAGGATCTACTTGGTCTGATGGAATTTTTGTGCTTCCATCTTGTGGGTTCAGCATTAAGCCTGCATTATTTTTTGTTGCATCATCATCCGAAAATTTTTCAGCAGCTTCAGCAAAAGTTATTTCTTTCGTTAATATCAAATTATAAACACTGTCTAATACTTTTTTTGCATTCAATAAATCTTCGTAATCAAAGGTTGCCTTTATTAATATGTGTCGTACGTTTACTTGTTCACCTCTTCGTTCTATTAATTGCACAATATGAAATCCGAATTCTGTTTCTACAACAGATGATAATTCGCCGGGGCGTAATTTAAATGCCACTTGTTCAAAGGCTTTTACCAATTCGCCTCTGCCAACAAAACCTAGCTCTCCGCCACTTTTAGCAGAACCATCTTGTGAGTATAAAATTGCCAAAGTAGAGAAATCTTCCCCCTTCGCAACTCGCTCTCTCAAAGATTCTAACTTGTCTTTTGCTTCTTGTTTTGCTTTCGCACTAATCGCCGGCTTTTTGGTTATTACTCCTACTTGCACTTCTTTGTTAAAAAAGGGCAAGCTATCTCTCGGGATAGTTTCATAGAATTTTTTTATTTCGTTTGGAGTTACATTTACAGTTCTTGTAATTTCTTGCTGCATATTTTGCGCCATAATTACTGCACGCACATCTTCTCTCAACTCTGCTTTAAATTCTAAAATTGATTTGCCGATAAATT
>JAGVEE010000192.1 GCA_020058405.1 Sphingobacteriales bacterium | reverse complement strand
CCTAACTGTTTTATTGCATTTTAAATTATAAATTCTGGTTCAGGCTCAACATTGTGAAACTTTGTTTGTACTTAGAGTTCCTTTGTGACCGAAAAAAAGAAAATCCGAAAGGCCGTTAGACCGAAAGAACGAAAAATCAATCGAGTATAATTTTGAACTAGAAAAGGGTGTTATTTTTTTTGATGTCGCCAATTTTAGAACGCAAATGTTTATACGCAAGCTCAGTCGCTTCTCTACCTCTAGGAGTCCTCATCATAAATCCCTCTTGTATCAAAAACGGTTCATACACTTCTTCAATCGTTCCTTCGTCTTCACCCACCGCAGTTGCAATCGTTTTCAACCCAACCGGGCCACCTTTAAATTTTTCGATAATCGTAAGTAGAATTTTATTATCCATTTCATCCAAACCATGGCTATCTACATTCAAGGCATTAAGCGAATAGTTCGCAATGTTCGTATCTATTTCTCCATTGCCTTTTATTTGGGCAAAGTCGCGAGTACGGCGAAGCAGCGCGTTGGCAATACGAGGCGTGCCTCTACTTCGGCGTGCAATTTCATAAGCACCTTCTTCGGTAATGGGGGTTTTCAGTATATCCGACGATCGTAAAACAATGTCGGTTAATAATTTCGAATCGTAATATTCTAAACGAGCGTTAATTCCAAAACGAGCACGAAGGGGTGAGGTTAACAAACCAGATCGGGTAGTAGCGCCAATTAATGTAAAAGGATTTAATGTAATTTGTACCGAGCGTGCGTTGGGGCCCGAATCCAACATGATATCAATTTTATAATCTTCCATAGCAGAATATAAATACTCTTCTACCACAGGGCTCAAACGGTGTATCTCATCAATAAATAAAATATCACCTTCTTCTAAATTGGTTAGCAAACCGGCTAAGTCGCCCGGTTTATCGAGCACTGGGCCCGAAGTTACTTTAATGCTTACACCTAATTCGTTGGCAATAATATAGGAGAGGGTAGTTTTACCCAAGCCTGGAGGGCCGTGCAAAAGTACATGGTCTAGCGCTTCTTTACGGCGCTTGGCTGCCTCTACAAATATTTTTATATTCTCTACAATTTTATGCTGACCAGTAAAATCATCGAAGGCACTGGGGCGCAGTACTTTTTCAATTTCTTTTTCAGAATTATCTAAAGAGTCGGAGTTCGGATCTAGAATTGGATTCATTTCGCTTAAAATTACAAAATATTTATGAGCGATGATACTTTTTAAACAGACTGCTAAATTTCATTTGCAATACTCCAAATATAGCTTCTCTAATAATGCCTTTAGACATTTTACTGGTACCCTCGCTGCGATCTGTAAAAATAATAGGCACTTCTACCAAGTTAAAGCCAAATTTCCAGGTAGTAAATTTCATTTCAATTTGAAAGGCGTAGCCCACAAATTTTATTTTATTTAGGTTGATGGTAGTTAATACTTCTCGTTTGTAACATTTAAAACCTGCAGTAGCATCGTTTACTGGCATGCCTGTAATAAATTGTACATATTTAGATGCGAAGTAGGAAAGTATTACCCTGCTCATTGGCCAATTTACCACGTTAATACCGGTAATGTACCTAGAGCCAATGGCTAAATCGGCACCCTTCACACAAGCATCTCTCAAACGAACTAAGTCCTCAGGATTATGGGAGAAATCGGCATCCATTTCAAATATGTATTCGTATTGGCGGTTCAAGGCCCATTTAAATCCGTGTATGTAAGCAGTACCCAAACCTAGTTTGCCCGAACGCTCTTCAATAAATAATTTATCGGCATATTGTGCTTGCAAGTCTTTTACAAGTTGCGCAGTTCCATCCGGAGAGCCATCATCAATAATTAATAAATGGAACGAATAGGGTAATGAGAAAACCTTGTGAATCATCTTTACGATGTTCTCTTTCTCATTATAAGTTGGTATAATTATTAAGCTATATGACATTTTTTGACCCCACGAAGATAATTAATATTTTGAAATCGTACTTTTGAATATGAATAAAGCTGTATTCTTAGATCGCGACGGTATTATTAACGTAGAAATTGGCGATTATATCAAATGTTTCGAAGATTTTACATTAACCAAACACTTGGGCGAAGGCTTGAAAATACTACAAGAGCGTGGTTATTTATTAATCATCATCACTAACCAAGGCGGTTTAGCGAAGAATTTATATACCGTGCAGGAATTAGACAAGATGCACGAATTCTTGAAACAAGAGATGCAAAAGTTTAACGTAAGCTTTACCGAAATATATTATTGTCCACATCACCCCGACTATAACGGTAAATGCCTCTGCCGCAAACCCGATTCACAAATGCTCGAAAAAGCCATCGCCCGTTTCAACATAGATCCCGCCCAATCATATTTTATTGGAGACAAACAAAGAGATGTGGATGCGGGTGAGAAAGTTGGAGTGAAGGGGATTCTCGTTGCAGCGAATACTCCTATGAAAGAAGTAATACCTTTGATGGAACGGTAAAACGACTATACGATTATACGAATTCGGGAAATTCATCAAGTTATAACTGCCCCTCAACTCCGCTGCGCTGCGTTCGGGGACCGACCGTATTTCATCTTAAAAAATAAAAAGAAAATAGAAAAAAGGGGATTATCAAATTAGCACCGCCCCTCAACTCCGCTGCGCTACGTTCGGGGACCCCTTCATGTCTCGTCCTAAAAAAAGTTTACAGTTTTAGTGATAATCCTGCTATTTGTTTACAATTTTTTTTAGTCCTGATATTGGTTTACAATAATAGGTTTTTT
>JAGVEE010000098.1 GCA_020058405.1 Sphingobacteriales bacterium | reverse complement strand
CTATCAATTTTTATAGGGTTGTCTTTTGCTCCTTTTGAGTTTAAATTTAAACTCTGTACAATGAAAAAAACTATCGTAATAAAAATGTATAAACGGAAAGGATGTACATACTTTACCCGTTTGCCTGCATTATATTCGTTCGTTAATAAGCCCGGATTAAATAATAAATATTTTAAACTGCTAAAAAACTTTTCATCTAAGTGTAAGTAATCAGTAATGAAATGGGTGAGTATATGCCTAAAACTTTCTCTAGGCTCGTAGTTAGGTTGACCACACTCAGAACAATAATGCCCTTTTACTTCTGCACCGCAGTTAAGGCAATTTGTTTCTGAGCGTAGCTTCCTCGACATAGGTTTAGTGTGCTAGTGTGTTAGTATGCTAGTGTGCTAGTTCGTTAGTTCGCTAATTCGAATTACTTCTTTTTTGTTTGGCGTTCTTTCTGCATTTCTTCTAATTTCTGCTGAAATTTAGATTTTTTCTGGCTATCTGGTTTCTTCTTATTCTCTTGTATTTGCTTGTGTAATTTAGCATCGTCAACAAACAAACGGATTGCATATTGCTGACCGAAAGTCATCATATTCACTAAGAAATAGTAGTAGTTTAAACCCGATGCTACGTTGTTTAACACACCCATAAATATAATCGGCATTAAATATCCCATCCATTTCATTTGCCCTGTAGCTCCAGAAATCTGGTTATTTAAACGTGTGTATATTAAAGTAGAAATGGTCATCAATAAACACATTAAACTTACGTGGTCGCCGTATATATAACTTATAAATGGAACCTCGCCAAATGTCCAAATAGAATCGTAGGTTGATAAATCACTTACCCATAAAAAGGATTGCTGACGTAATTCTATTGATGATGGGAAGAAGAAGAAGAATGCAAATAATATTGGCATTTGTAATATCAATGGAACGCAGCCGCCCAAAGGATTTACACCTGCCTTTTTGTACAACTTCATGTATTCTTGTTGCAACTTTGTTTGATCGTCTTCGCCAACTTTAGCTTTAATCTCTTCCATCTCTGGCTTCAAGATTCTCATCTTCGCAGTAGATAAATAGGAGCGGTAGGTAAGAGGAGATAATACAATTTTTAGCAATAGTGTTAATATCAAAATGATGATACCAAAATTCCAGTTCAAGCTCTGTAAGCTATTAAATACTGGTATTACAGCGTATCTGTTGATGTATTTTAACGGACCCCATCCTAAGTTTATTAATTTTTCTAGACCTAAATTGTACGATTCTAAAGTGGTAAAATGGTTAGGGCCAAAATAGAATTGCATGGCATAACTTTCTTCTGCTTTGTGGTTGTAAGGAATGGTTAATGCCATTCTCAATTTCTTCACATCTTTGCCATTCAAATCTGTTGAAGATTCTATTTCACCATTTTCAAATTTCGATTTTGAAATTAAAACAGATGAGAAGAAATGTTGCTTAAATGAAACCCATTTAATGCCATTACTCAGCTTCTCATTTTCATCGCTAGTTGGGCTTAGGTAATCATAATCTTCATTTGTAAATCTATAGTAAACCGTAGTGTTAGTACGTTCTGCTTTCATGTCTTTTTCGTTCTGAAGCGCAGATATGTTCCAATTCAAATCGAAGTAGGCATTGTTCGAAGCAATCACATTTTCCATGTTACTAGATTCGATGTTAAAATCTAACATGTACGAATCGCCTTTCAATTTATATACAAAATCTAAGTGTTTACCGGCATCAGCATTTAAACGAAAACGTACTTCGTTAGAATCGCTTGCCATTACTTGAAACGACTTGCCAATGGTTTGGAAATAGTATTGCGAAGTATTGCTTAATTCACCTTTTGCATAAAAACGAACATTAAACTCATTTTGCGTACCATCAAATAAAATCAATGGTTTTTGATCCCATGTTTTATATTCTTTAAGCTCTACTGAGTACACTCTCGCACCTTTGTTGCTTATAGTAGCTTTAATTTTTTCGTTTTCGATGATGGTAAATTCTTCATTACCTGTTTTATGCATACCAAACAAACCAGCAGTATCAATACTTTGAGTGGCAGTAGTGGCACTGCTATCTTTAACTGTTGTATCTGTGCTTGTAACTGGATTTTGAGTTACAACACCCGACTTAGCGGCATTTAACGAATCGGTATCTTTTTGGTATTGTTTTAACTCTTGATCCGAAGGTTGTAAGTAAAAACTAAAACCAATTAGTATTACGGCTATAATCATTAGCCCTGTAAAGGTATTTCTGTCCATCTCTTATCTTAAAATAGGCTGCAATAGTAGGTAAAAATCAATATATATGCAATTATTTGCGCTTTCCGTATTTATGCTCAGCAGCAGCTTCCACAAACTTTACAAACAATGGATGCGGGTTATCTACCGTACTTTTTAACTCTGGGTGAAACTGCCCACCCACAAAAAATGGATGGTTTTTTAGTTCAATAATTTCTACTAAACCTGTATTGGGATTAATACCAGAAGTAATCATACCTGCATCATTGTACTGTTTAAGGTATTTATTGTTAAACTCATAACGGTGTCGGTGGCGCTCTTTTATGCGAGTTTTTCCATAAATACTATACGCTTTGGTACCTTTTTGTATTTCGCAAGCATATGCACCTAACCTCATGGTTCCCCCTTTGTTCGTTACTTTCTTTTGCTCTTCCATCATGTCAATCACCGGATATTTTGATTTATCGTCCATTTCTGATGAGTGAGCACCTTTCATTTTTAATACATTTCTGGCAAACTCAATTACCGCACATTGCATGCCTAAACAAATTCCAAAGAAAGGAATGTTGTTTTCGCGAACAAATTTTATCGCATCTAACTTGCCTTCAATGCCTCTGCTTCCAAAACCTGGTGCCACAAGAACTCCGTGTAAATGGCCCAATTTCTCTTTTACATTATCGACATTAATATTTTCTGAATGGATGTATTCTACTTGTACTTTACATTCATTAGCTGCGCCAGCATGTATAAACGATTCTGTAATTGATTTGTAAGCGTCTGGTAGTTCAACGTATTTACCCACTAATCCAATGCGTACGTCTTTGGTTGGGTTTTTTAATCGGCCTAAGAAATCTTTCCAAGTGTCTAAATCTGGTTCACCGTTTAAAGGCAATTTCAATTTAGTAAGTACTGTTTTGTCTAAGTTCTCTTTTAACATCAACAATGGCACATCGTAAATAGTGGAAGCATCAATAGATTCTATAACTGAGTTAATGTTTACATTACAGAATAAAGCTATTTTCTTACGTATTTCTTGATTTATTGAATGTTCGGTTCTACACACTAAAATATCTGGCTGTATACCGTACTCTAATAACATTTTAACAGAGTGTTGCGTAGGTTTTGTTTTAAGCTCACCTGCAGCAGCTAAGAAAGGAATAAGCGTTAAGTGAATTACAATTGCATTGCTACTTCCCACTTCCCATTTAAACTGACGAACTGCTTCGATGTAAGGTAAAGATTCAATATCTCCAACTGTACCGCCTAACTCCGTAATTACAATATCAAATTCACCCGATTCACCTAAAATGCGCATGTTGCGTTTTATTTCATCGGTAATGTGTGGAATTACTTGCACGGTTTTGCCCAAATACTTTCCTTCACGCTCTTGGTTAATTACGTTTTGGTAAATTCTACCCGTGGTAATGTTGTTAGCTTGTGAAGTTGGAACGTTTAAGAAACGCTCGTAATGTCCAAGATCTAAATCTGTTTCGGCTCCATCGTTGGTAACATAACACTCACCGTGTTCGTATGGGTTTAAAGTTCCTGGATCGATGTTAATATACGGATCGAACTTTTGGATGGTTACTCTGTAGCCTCGAGATTGTAAAAGTTTGGCTAAAGATGCGGAGATGATGCCCTTACCTAATGAGGAAGTAACACCGCCCGTAACAAAAATGTATTTGGTCATTGTTAAAAATTTGAGAAATACAAGCCGATTTGCTTGTATTGTTACGGGATTCAAAAGTACGAAAAATCTTCAGATTAGACTATGCTGTGGAGAAAATGTTAGTACTTATATGAGAGTATAGGAGATATTGAAAGTAGGATTTATGTATCAATTCAAAATTGAAGTGTAAGTTTTCGGCACTTTTTCAGCTTATTTTTATAAAAAATCAATTAAATACATGAAAAATACATTAAGAAAAGCACTTGGCATCCTATTATTTACGATGTGCGCTTTTATGCTAAAATCTGCAACTGCTCAAGTTAACATTTCATTTAACGTAAACACTCAACCACTATGGGGTCCAGCAAATGTAGATTACGTAGAATATTATTATTTACCAGAAGTAGATGTTTACTACAATGTTCCTACTAGCCAATATGTTTACTTAAGTCGTGGACAATGGATTACTGTAAACACTTTACCTGCAAGTTACCGCGTAGATTTATACAGAACGTACAAGGTGGTTATTAATGAGAAGCGCCCTTATATGAACCATTCGATGTACAAAGCTAAATATGGCAAATACAAACACTCATATAACAAACAATCACCAAATCGCGATCATCCAAATAGAGGAAATGCTAACCAAAAAGGAAATAACTCAAATGG
>JAGVEE010000334.1 GCA_020058405.1 Sphingobacteriales bacterium | reverse complement strand
GGGATGGAAAAACACGTTTAACAGCGGTAAAGGTGGCGACACTATAACCAGTGGTTTAGAAGGTGCTTGGACTACCACTCCAACAAAATGGAGTAATAACTATTTCGAAAACTTATTTGGCTACGAATGGGAATTAACAAAAAGCCCAGCGGGTGCACATCAGTGGAAACCTAAAGGTGGTGCCGGTGAAGGTACTGTGCCAGATGCTCACGACCCATCTAAAAAACATACTCCAATAATGCTTACTACCGACTTAGCATTACGTGTGGATCCTGCTTACGAAAAAATATCGCGTAGATTTTTTGAAAATCCAGCTGAACTTGCAGATGCATTTGCTCGTGCTTGGTTTAAATTAACACACAGAGATATGGGACCTATTGCTCGTTACTTAGGGCCAGAAGTTCCTAAAGAAGAATTAATTTGGCAAGACCCAATTCCTGCTGCAGATTATAAAATGATTGATGCTGTCGATGTTGAAAAATTAAAATCAGCTTTGTTAGCTTCAGGATTAAGTGTTGCCGAAATGGTAAGCACCGCTTGGGCTTCGGCCTCTACTTTCCGTGGATCCGACAAACGTGGTGGTGCCAATGGTGGACGCATACGTTTAGCTCCACAAAAATATTGGGAAGCAAATAATCCTTCACAACTTTCTAAAGTGTTAGATGCAATTGAAAAAATTCAAAAAGAATTTAACAGCGCTAATGCAGATAAAAAAGTATCGATAGCAGATTTAATTGTATTAGCCGGAAATGCTGGTATAGAAAAAGCAGCTAAAGATGCTGGACATACAATTTCAGTTCCATTTACTGCAGGCAGAACAGACGCTACACAAGAAAAAACAGATGTAGATTCATTCGCAGCCTTAGAACCTAAAGCAGATGGTTTCAGAAATTATGCTAAAGGAAGATATGCAATGATGGCCGAAGAAATGTTAATTGATAAAGCTCAATTGCTAACCTTAACTGCACCAGAACTTACTGTTTTAGTAGGTGGCTTAAGAGTGTTAAATACTAATTTTGATGGTTCTAGACACGGTGTGTTTACTAACAAACCAGGTGTGTTAAGCAATGATTTCTTTACCAATTTATTAGACTTAGGTACTACTTGGAAATCTGTTTCAGATCATCAAGATGTATTTGAAGGAAGCGACCGTAAAACCGGTGCTGTAAAATGGACAGGTACAAGAGTAGATTTGATTTTTGGATCGAACTCTGAGCTAAGAGCTATTGCAGAAGTATACGCTTGCGAAGATGGAAAAGATAAATTTGTACATGATTTTGTTGCCGCTTGGAACAAAGTAATGAATGCAGATAGATTTTAATACCTAAATTCTAATATCTAAATTCTAATTTCTAAATACTAAATTCTAATTTCTAAATTCTAAATAGAAGTAGCTAATATCTGGTATTTAGAATTTAGAGTTTAGAATTTAGAATTTATATCACAACTTTAGATTTTCTAAAAAATTCATTGCTTCTGCCTCTAACTTATTATTTCTAATTACATTAATATTTTCTGCATTTGTAATTTTGAAACTTAACATTCTAAACTTTGTAGACGATAGGCTTTGTAAAGCTCTTACTTTTGTTTTCTTATCTTCAAATACCGTGTAAGACGCACCACCTGGTACTGTTTCAAATACTCCATCTTGCAAGGTAAGAGTTAGGTTCTCTCCTATTTCTGGTAAGTTTATATTTTTCCATTGTAAAGTACCTAAGGTATTAGTACTTGGCTTACCTAATTGTTTTATGAATTTAGCTTTTGCATTTTCAACATTTACTTGTGTAATGCTAAAGGTTCTAAAAGTCTCTCCATAATCAAATTGCTTATTTACCACAATCTTTGCTAATTGCGATAACACTATTTTCTTTGGCACGTTTTTCTTCTGCGCCCAAGCAAAACTTACTAGGCAAACCGCCATTATTAGCATCACAACTTTCTTCATATATACTTTAATTATATTTATATATTTCCTAAACCAAATCCTTGCCCAAATTAGCTAATTAGCTAATTATTGTTCCGTCACTCATCTCAATTACTCTATCACAATTCTTCGCAAACTCCGGATCGTGGGTTACCGTAATTATGCTTTGCTGTTGGGTTGTCGATAAATCTTTTAAAATATCGAATACCAAACCAGAGTTTGCCCTGTCTAAATTTCCTGTTGGTTCATCGCCCATTATTAAAGCAGGGTCGTTAATTAAAGCTCTAGCTATGGCAACACGTTGTTGTTGACCGCCCGAAAGTTTATTAGCTGCTTTCAAAGCTTGGTCGTTTAAACCCAATAAATTCAATTTATCCATTGCTCGTTGCTCAACTTCTTCTTTGGAGTAACGGTTTAATTTTAATCCAGGTATCATTACATTTTGGAGTACCGTAAATTCTGGCAACAAAAAATGAAACTGAAACACGAAGCCTATGTGTGCATTTCTGAACTGAGCTAATTCGTTTTGTGTTTTCCCCTTTAACTCTTCCCCATTCATTTTTAAACTTCCTTCATAATCGGTATCCATGGTAGAAAGTATGTATAGTAGAGTAGATTTACCACAACCCGACTTGCCTACTATCGAAAGAAACTCTCCTCTTTGTACGCTAAAATTTATCTCTTTAAGGACCTGAAATTTTTCAGGTTCATAAAAGTATTTGTTAACGTTAGTAGCTTCTAATATTGTATCCATTAGCCTCTCAAAATATTTACTGGATCTATTTTACTTGCCTTGCGAGCCGGGAAATATCCTGCAAAAATGGTTGTTAATATTCCAAATAATAAACCGAACACATAAAATTTAGGATCCATATTTACCGGGAACGTATCTACACTTAAAAATTCTCCTGCATCAAAAGGTGTAATAGATAATAAGTATGAAATGCCAAAACCCAATGATAAACCTACTAATCCTCCCATTATGCCAATAAACACTGCCTGAAACAAAAACACCTGCACAATATCTTTACGTTCAAAACCTGTTGCTTTTAATATAGCAATGTCTTTCATCTTATCATAAATAGTCATGTTCATAATGTTGTAAATTCCAAAACCTGCAACAATTAAGAGTGTACTTACCACTACCATTGTTAATACGTTTCTAATAATGAAGGATGCTAAAATGGTGGCGTTTGCCTCTTCCCAATCTTCTGCTTTATACCCATACACACTTTTATAGCGAGCTGAATATTGCTTCGCTAAATTGATGTCTTTTAATTTAATTTGAATATCGGTAATGTAATAATTGTCTCTACCTAAAATGGTTTGTACAGTGCTAATGTTTGCATACGACCGTAGGTTATCGATAGCACCTATATTGGTTTTAAAAATACCTACTATTTTAAGCAGCATTGCGTTACCTTGTGGAGTGGTTACCCCTACGTGGTCGCCAAGTGTTAAATTCATTTTATCTGCTAAGCCCTTGCCCATTAATATTCCATCTCTGCTACTCAGCAAATCGTCCATATTTCCCAATTTCATTTTATCGCGAATTTGGTAAAGTTTGTCTTCTTGCAAAATATCTACTCCAACTACTTGCCCTGGTATGGGTGTTGGGCCATAGTTGTAAAATACTTGTGTGGTTAATTGTGGCGATACGCCTAATACATTAGGATCATTTGCAATTTGTTTTGCAATAAGCATCCCATTTTTCAAATTGACTTGCTCTTGTTTTGGTTTCTGATGATGCACTACATTCCAATGCCCATCATTCGTATAGATTTGGTCGAGTACATTCGCTCTTTTATTATCAATATCATGGTATATCCTGATGTGTGGAGAATTGTTGAGCGTGGTATCTTCCAACAATTTATTTACCCCGGTCATAAAACTTATCATCACTATAAACATAGCAATACCAAAGGTTACCCCTAAGGATGCTACAATGGTTTGCTTTTTTTTAGCGAACAGATGTGTTTTAGCAATATTGATATTAAGCTTAATAGACATTATGGTTTGTAGATGATGCTTTGTTCGGTAATGCCTTCGGTAATTTCAACAAAATCAAAATCAGAAATACCCGTTTTAATTTTTCGTAAAGATTTTTCTCCATCCACATCTAGCCACAAACTATCTTTAGAAACTAAAAAAGTTTTGGGTATGCATAGTGCATTTTTCTTTTCGGATACCATGATGTTAGCCTCTAAACTTAATCCGTACAAATTCGGAATGTCTGTATCCATAAATATTGCATCTACTCTAAACGATTGGTCGAGGCGATTAAGTTTTGGATAAATTTTTGAAACTTTTGCTTTAAAAATCCTGTCGTTAAACATATCAATATGTATAAAAACTTCTTGGCCTATTTTAATTTTTGGCAAGTCGAGTTCATCCACTGTTAATCGAACCATGGGAGTGCCTAAGTCTCCAATTAATGCTACGGCTTCATTCCTTCGCACCATTTCTCCTTGCTCTTTTAAAAGCTCGTACACGCGACCATTCATCATACTTTTTAATACATAATTATCCGCATCTTTTGCATTTAATTTATATTGAGTTTGCGCATTTTCGAATTCTACTTTTAACTGATTTTTTAATCGCTCTAAGCCTTTTTTCTTAGCATAGTATTCGTTTTTAGAGGCGAAGTAATTTAATTGCGCACGCTCTAACTCAACTTTAGAAGTTGCTTCTTGTTTATATAAATTCTGATAGCGTGTGTAATTGGTCGAATCGTTTTTGAATTTCAATGCAATAGTTTGCAAGGCCGCTTCGTATTCTATAAGTACCGGAGAATTTGTTGAAATATTTTTATTTGCGATGTTGTAAATTTGTTCCGATCCTTCGGCCCTGGCCATTTGCACATCTCTATCTACGCGCATTAAAATTTGGTTGAGCGCTACCGTATCTCCTTCTTCTACTAATAATTCCAACACATTGCCATCAGCATTCGAAAAAACTTTGTATTCTTTCGCAGGATATATATTACCCGCAGCATACACCGCTTCGTTTATATCTTTCTTTAACGGAAGTATGCTTTCCGTTTCGGATTTGCAAGCACTCAACAATACGAGTGCGGCAATAATTAGTTTAAATTTTGACATTTTATTCATAAATCTAGCTCACAAAGTTTCACAAAGTACACACAAAGTTTCACAGAGTTGCTCCTTGCTCCAATCTCCTTGCTCCCTGCTCCCTGCTCCTTGCTCTAAGCTCCTTTCTCCTTTCTCCCCGCTACTTCACCCAAATAAAAGAATTTCCCGTATTGTGTTCATTTTGTTCGAAGAGTGGGTTCGTTGGGTCTGTAATCCATTGCCCATCTATTATGTATTTATAAAGATGTTTGCCTTCGTGTAAATATACGTTAATAACCCAATCTGATTCTGATTTAGTCATTAGAATTCCAGGGTCGGGCCAATTAATAAAGGAACCCGAAATTCGCACTTCTTTTGCATTCTGAAATCCTTTTAACTTAAAGGTATAATTTGGTTCTACCACCTTCAAACTATTAGCACCATCTACATACCAATTGCCATCAATTATAAATTTATATTGATAGTTGCCCGGAGCCAATACATATGAGCATTGCCAGTTTTGTTCGGAATTTTTTTGGAGTTTTATTTCTGTTTCCCGCCAATCATTAAATTCTCCGGCGAGGTATACATTTCGAGCATTTTCAAAGCCTTTCAACATAAAATACATTGGTTTGCCAATGCTGAAAAAAGAATTTATGTTTCCAAAACCATCATCTCTATTATCAGTATTTGCTGGGTCGGTAATCCAATTTCTATCTACTATAAATTTATATGCATACGTACCATCTTTAATGTACACAGGCAATTGCCAAGCATCATTAAATTTCTGCATACTCAATTCTCTCTCCTCCCAATTGTTAAAAGAACCAGCAACAATCACTTTTTTTGCATTGCTAAATCCATTTAATTTAAACACGTAATTACATTCAAAATAAACAGAATTATACCCCCTATAGGTATCGCTTTCTTTTTGTTTATTCTCCGGGTCGTTCGTCCAATCGCCATCTACAATAAACTTATACAAATGTTTACCAGGTTTTAACTCTAAGTCGAAATACCAAGCCGTATCTGTTTTAATCATGGCTATTTCTTCTATTGCCCAAGCATTAAAGCTTCCAGAAAGGTTAATTTTATTGGCATTTAGCTTTTGGTAAAGTAAAAACCGAGTTTTACCGTTGCTTAATTTTATTACCGACTTTTTATTTTTAAAAGTATTAAAACCAAAATCTGCTTGTGGGTAAAAAGTGTTTATTTCAGAATTCGAAAAATCATTGGCCATCCCAAATTCATCCTGCATAAACTCATACTTACCATGTGCACTTTGTATATTTTTGCTGAGCTCTACAAAATCTTTTCCTTGTTTACTTATTTGCCAACCATCTGCTAAGTAGGTTTGCGATAAATAGTTTGAACGAAGAGAATCCATTTGAATTCTCATCATGTTTATGTGTTTTAATACGGTATCTAGTTGCTGTTGAGAAATATTTTTGCTAATGCGCAAAATCATCTTACCATCTTCCATTCGCAAAATGTCGTGGTTTTGTGCATTACCTACATTTGTAAGAAATGTAAGAAATACGATGATGCCTATTTTAATATAATTACTCATTGTTATTCTCCTCATAAAGATACAACCTGAATTGCTTTTTTCGAACATTAATCTCTACTACACCTTTTTCGAGCAGAGTATACCCAATTATGGCGTCTAATGGCTGTCCGTATGCCTCCGATAATTGCTGCAAACCCGATACTATAACAGATGTTTCGTTGAAATTATAGGTAGATAATTGTAGTTTATTTAGCTTGCCCGACCAAACCTCTAATTTTTGCCCGCCGGTGCCTCTTAAGTTCAACCTCTTCGTTAGCTGCACATTTTTCATTACACTCTTTGGTAAATAATTATCGAGCACCATAATTTCTGCACCTGTATCAAAACAAACATTCAAATTTTTACCATCAATTTTCATGGGAATAAAAATGGTATTGTTGCTATAGCTTAAGTTAAGGTTAATTGTTTTGTTTGATGGAAATTCTTTTGTTTTGGTTTTACTTGGTTTTATTAGGTACATCACACTTTTACGAAGATC
>JAGVEE010000005.1 GCA_020058405.1 Sphingobacteriales bacterium | reverse complement strand
AGTGTAACGATGCTATTGGTGCAAATGTTGGCACAGGAAACCTTTGCGATGTTGATAATAAAGAAGCATTTAAGCGTTCTAGTGTAAGACCTTATCCTTATAACGGTGTGCTTTATTTCACCAGACAATCTCAATTTGACAGCCTTTGTACCTTCAAAAAAAGGTAAAATGTATTGTAAAATGTTTAAACATTTGTTAATTTAAGTATAAATTATACCCCTTTCGTGGGCACTTAACAACAAATTCAAAAGCCGCTATAGTAGCGGCTTTTATAGTATTAACATAGCTTTCAGTAAAAATAAAGTGTATAAAAGTGTTTAAATCTGTACTAATCTTTATAGATTTGTTTTCATAATTATTAAAACATGTTTAAACATAATCTTACTGCAGTACTTAATCCCCAAAGACCAGATAAGTTTGGTAAATTCCCTCTACGGATTAGAATAACAGTTAAAAGAAAGGTTAGTTATTACCCTACTGGCATAATGTTGCATGCAAAGGAGTGGGACCAGGTTAATAAAAAAATAATTTTGCATTCGCAAAAGGTATTACTAAACCTTACTTTAAACAAAAGAATAGCAGAAATAGAAAGCCAATACCTAGAAGGTGAACTAATAGAATCAACCAAAAATGAAAAAGATTTTTACAAGTATGTAGAAAAAAAAATAAAGGCAAATGAACTATTACGAAGCAAGGCTACCACCACACACCATTATTCGTACTTACAAAAATTAAAGTCATTCAAAAAATTATTACTTTTTTCAGAGATTAATCCAGAACTGCTTACAAATTTTGAGAACTTTTGCAGGCTAAAAAATAATATTAATAACACCATCTGGAGTGCAACCAAATTTTTTAAGACTTATATAAATATGGCCATAAGGGAAGGGGTGCTCAAACAAAATCCAATAAAAAACTTTGAGGGAACGAAATACAAAGACCCTGCAAGATGCTACCTTACCGCTACAGAGATTGACAATATAGAACTATTATTACAAGATGCTACATTATACACTCCGTACCGTAATGCTGCTCTATGGTTCTTATTTAGCTGCTACAGCGGCCTACGCTATGGAGATGCTTTTAATTATGACAAGGCAAGCCATGGCAACAATATTATTATCCAAACGGAAAAGACTGGATCTAGTATTAGTATTGTAATACATCCAAAATTAAAATCTATAATTGATAAGTTAGACAGTAAACTTACAAGCAACCAAGATTACAACCGTAATCTTAAAGCAGTAGCACAACTAGCAAGCATAAATAAGCCGCTCACCTCACACATTGCCCGGCATACTTTTGCTGTACAGTTTTTAGAAAGAGGTGGTAGTATGGAAGTTTTAAGTAAATTGCTTGGCCATACTTCCATTAAAACTACACAGATATATGGCAAGATTACTAACAAAAGGATTGATGCAGAAATGTTGGAAGTTTGGAAATAAACAAAGTATAATGAAAAAAAAGCAGTATTATTTTTACAGATTAATTAAGCACCACATCAAATGTATACTTTATTTATTTGCGCCAAGTGGTTTAAAATAATATGTTCCCGACAACAATGTCGGTAACATAAAAAACCCCCACTGTAGAAACAGCAGGGGATATATTAAAACATGAAAAAAGTTATTACCATCGGGTAATGCTCCAAGTAGTTCTATAGCTACGGTACCGTCTATATACACCATCACCATTACGGCTGCCACCAGAGCTTGTATTTCCTTCTACAGATTGATATAAAATTTTATTTATAGGTTTGTCATAAAAATAAGTATGACCAATTCGTTTCAAATTTGCATAGTACAATGTTGCTACATCTCCAGGTCTTAGTGGTTCAAATAATTTTTGCTTTTTATAAATAATGTGTTTGCTTTCGCAACTAAGGGCCATACCGTTAATCGTTTTTGCAGAAGTAATACCAGCATTTAGCAAATTCCATTTTACAAAGGCAGCACACCAAAAGTAACCCTCTGGTAAATTGACTGTTGCAAGGTACATTTTAACGGCTTTACCATCATTGTTGCCAGTGGCTTCTCTTACTCCAATTTGGCTATCGTAGCTCTGTTTTATTGTCGGAGGGGATGCTATCCCTACGCTAACGAATGTTGCTGTAATCAGTAACATTATTAGGTGTTTTATTGATTTCATAATTTTACTTCCAAATGTTGTTTTTATTTATTTTTGGTGAAGCTTGTTTCCAAACGCCTGCTACTTTAATCCAAGCTATAGCCTGCTTCCATACACCTGCTACTTTTACAAAAAATATAGAATCTAGTGTAGTAGTATCTCCAAAAAATTCTTTGTTAATAATAACAGATGCATTTGAGCCGTCGCTCCATAATGAACTACCACCTCTTATTCTACTATATCTATCCATGTGCTATCTTACCGCCTCCACGGAGCGTTCCAGTTACGGTGGTTATGCATACCATTACAATTTGCAAACAGGCATCATTTGGCACTTCGGGTAAACCTAGTTGAGCCCAATCAAAAGTTTCTGTTTTATTAGCAACATTTATTGAAACCGACGTACGAGGCCTTGTGGCTGTAAAACCAAAATTACCAGCCGTACCAGTACTTGCACTGAGGATAACGCTGTTAATTCCTTTGATAAATTTGCCTTGCTGAGCTATTGGTATTAGTGGCGTTAAAGGCAACATTCTAGATGCTCTTAGCGTACCACCAACTGCCAACAC
>JAGVEE010000017.1 GCA_020058405.1 Sphingobacteriales bacterium | reverse complement strand
GCTTTTGTTTCATCCATTTTTAAATTAGAATGTACAGAGGCTACAATAAAATCAAATTGCTTTAATAACTCTTCTTCATAATCTAAAGATCCATCATTTAAAATATCAGATTCTATGCCTTTAAAAATATGAAAGTCTGGATATTTTTTATTGAGTTTCTCTATCTCCTCAAATTGTTGTAATAACCTATCGGGTTTTAATCCGTTGGCATAAAATGCCGATTGCGAATGGTCGCAAATTCCTAAATACTCATAGCCTAATTCTTTACAATACACAGCCATTTCTTCGAGTGTATGTATCCCGTCCGACCATGTGCTGTGGTTATGCAAAGAGCCTTTCAGGTCTTCGTTTTGAATGAGTGTTGGTATTTTATTTTCTTTCGCAAGTTCTACTTCTCTATTGCCTTCTCGCATAGGAACTGGAATGAACCCAATTCCTAAAGATTTATAAATATCTTCTTCGGAGCTTATAGTTTCTTTTGATAATTTTTCTAAATCAAAATTTGGTAACAATGCAATATGCTCTACGCTACTTTTTTTAATGAAGTTTTGGAGCACCCAATTTTTATCATCAACAAAATAAATAGTAAGCGGACTATTCGTATTCCAATTTCCTTTCCATTCCTGTTGATCTATGGAACCTTCAATGTTTTCAATACTTTGAAGCGTGTTAGTTACTTCATTAAGTTTTGATAGTGGTGCTGAAAATTCTAAGGCCGTAATTATTTCACAGTTACGAGCCAATTGGCCTACTGCAGTAATGTCAATATTAGTCTTTAAATCTGTATAAAATTGCAGTGCATTTGAAAGTAGGAGAGAACCTTTATTCATTAAGGTAAACTCAATTAATTTTTTAACTTCTTCTTGAGTTTTATATCCAAACCCTTTGGCTTCTACTAACCTGTTTTCTATACATGCATAGTAAAGTTCGCCAATGTTATCTATGTTTAATTGTTTCCAAATAATCTGAATTTTTTTTGGTCCGAGCCCTTTAATTCCAAGCATTTCAATAAGTCCGCTTGGTGTATCAGCTTTAAGATTTTCTAATTCGGCAATAACATTGGTATTAATGAGTTCTAAAATTTTTGCGGCAACGCTTTTGCCTACACCATCAATTTTAGCTAAATCATCTTCTGTTTTTTCTGCTAATAGCTCGGCATATTTACCCAATTTAAAAGCAGCATTGTTAATCGATTTTATTTTGAATGCATTCCCATCATGAAGCTCCATTAATTGGCCCAATAATTTTAATGCAGAAACAATTTCTTTATTCGTTTTCATGCTTATTCTATTACAGGGCTCATTAATAAACGAGTTTGTAAACCACTGTTATTTTTTAACTGCTCAAATGTTTTTGCATACGGCAATAAAGCTTTATACTCTTGAGGCATCAGGTATAGCTTAGCTTCTTCTGTTAGTTTGCTCATAAATTTCTGAAAAGGATTAGAAATTTCTGGATAGTTTACAATTCTATACTCTGTAAGCTTCGCTTTTTTTACTGCTATTTCTATGGCATCTTCTGTATTTCCTAATACATCTACTAAGCCAATGTTTTTTGCGTCTGTTCCTGTATATACTCTTCCACCTGCAATTCTTAATACTGCATTTATATCCATTCCTCTACCCTCGGCAACTTTAGTTGTAAAATCGGCATAAATACGATTTACTTCGTTTTGTATAATGTTTCTTTCTGCAGGGCTTAATGCTTTTGTATAGTTTCCAAGATCTGCATATTCTCCAATTTTTACTTGGTCGAAGGTGATGCCTAATTTATTTTTGAAGAAATTTTCGGCGTTAAATAAAATTCCGAATACCCCAATAGAACCTGTAATTGTAGTAGGTTCTGCAACAATGGTATCAGCAGCGCAGGCAATTAAATAACCACCAGAAGCAGCCACATCACCCATTGATACAATAAACGGTTTTGCTTTTTTGGCAAGCACTACCTCACGCCATATAACATCAGAAGCAAGTGCGCTTCCTCCAGGTGAATTTACACGTAATACAATGGCTTTAATGCTTTCATCTAATCGAGCTTTTCTAATGGCTTTAGAGATTGTTTCAGAGCCTATTGTTTCATCGTTGCCACTGCCACTGTTTATTTCTCCACTTGCATAAATTACTGCTACTTTATTTTTTGAAATAGAAATATCTGGTTTTGATGATTTCGAATACTGATGCATGGTAACTAAATTCAATTCTTTTATGGAAGATTTATTGCTGCTCTTCACTAATCTCATTAATAGCTCGTCTTTATATGCTAATCTATCGGCCAATTTATAGGTTATTGCATCGCCGGCATTTCTTACTTTTAATTGCAAAGCGATATTGCGAACACTGTCTTTTGGCATGTTACGTGCAATTGCAATATTACTTACCATGTGGTTAAATAACGATTGTAGGTACACGTTTATCTGCAGTTTGTTAGAGTCGCTCATATGGTCGCTCATGTAAGGTTCTACAGCACTTTTAAAAGAACCCACCCGAATTATTTCTGGCTTAATTTCTAATTTTTCGAATGCATTTTTAAAAAACATGTATTGTGTACTAAACCCTTTTAGTTCTAGTAAGCCAGATGGATTTAAATAAACGCTATCAGCAACAGAAGATAGGTAGTACGCTTTTTGAGTATAAAATTCGCTGTATGCGTAAATAAATTTATTCGATTTTTTAAAACGAATAAGTGCATTACGGATCTCTTCAACGGTTGATAAACCTGCATTAATATCAGATACATCGATGTATATTCCATCAATATTAGGGTCGGAGCTGGCTTTATCTATATTTTCTAATATAGAAGTTAAACCCAATGTAGTAGTAAAGCCATATTCTTCTAATCCTTCAAAAGGATTGTCGGCGCTGCGTTCTACAATTTCTTCGTTGAGTTGAATGTGTAAAATACTATGGTTTTTAACTTCTATTTTTTGATCATCACTTACCCTCATAATACTGCCTATAATAAGTAAGAAACCCACAAAGAACAGTAAAAGCACCGAAAGGAATGCACCTATCATGGATGCAAAAACGTATTTAAAAAATTGTTTCATCTTATTAAGAATATATGCAATAATAATAATAAAATCCCTTTATTTTTACGCCAATGAAAGCGATTTTACTTTTAGGCAGTAATCTAGAGAACCCCCTTACTCAATTGAGCAT
>JAGVEE010000119.1 GCA_020058405.1 Sphingobacteriales bacterium | reverse complement strand
CTCAAAATTGGTTTGAGAAATTATTATCTAAAAATAAACGCACAAAAAAGTATTTTAAAATGCTAGTACAATGGAAAGGTATGAAGAGTTTAAGTAAATCTATTCTCCCAGGATCCTATGAAACATTATGGTGTGCAGGCAAATCGGTATCATTAATACACGATATAAAACCAATAAATGTTATTGTTGATGAAATGAAAAATGAATTCGAAGAATCGAAAAAAACATTGCTGGAATTAGCTTAAAAGTATTTATGAAAAAACTAGAAAACATTTTAATTAAAGCTTATAAAAGTTCTTTTTGGTTATGGGTTTTAAATAAAGGATTGGGTAGAATAATTCCTTTTAATGCGCCTCATCGATTTAAAATAATTGCGTTAACTACCAATTCTATTACGGTACACATCCCTTACATACGAAAAAATTTAAATCATTTAAACGGAGTACATGCTTGTGCTTTAGCTACAGCTAGTGAGTTTGCTTGTGGGTTTTTGTTGATAAGCAGATTAAGCCCGAGTAAGTACCGACTTATTATGCGGAACTTAAGCATAGATTTTGTAAAACAAGGAAGAGAGGAATTATTCGTAAACTTTGATTTAACTGAAGATCGAATAAATGAAATAAAAAAGAAATTAGAGCATTCGCCGCAATGTATGGAACTACTAGAAGTAGAGGTAAGAGATGTTAAGAAAAATTTGATCTCTGTGGCGAAGTTGGAGTGGCAGTTGAAGGATTGGAAAAAAATATAAAAATAAGTTAATGGGTTAATAAGTTATTGGGTTATTAGGTTATTGGGTTATTAGGTTATTAGCCAATTCAACTTGATAAATCAAGTACTGTACAATTAACTCAATAACATAATAACTAAATAACCCAATAACTTATTAACCCAATAACTCAATTACTACTTCTTAAGTTCAGCAATTAACTTTTCATTTAATGCTACGTAATCAGGGTTACCAGCTTTAGTAGCCATTTCTTTAGATTCGTTAGCAGCAGAAATTGCTTCTGCTTTCTTATTCAAACCCTTTAAAATTTTTGCTTTTAAGTGTACCATCCAATAAGCGTCTGCTCTAGCAGCAATAGCCTTGTTGCACCAGTCTAATGCTTTGTTCAAATCTTTACCATTTTCGAAATAGTAACTAGCTGCAGAAAAATACGCGCTACCATCAGGTTTAGGATTTAATGTTTTTTCGATGCTTGCTTCAATTTTAGAATCAATGTCTGTACTAACATTTACAGAAACTTTCGTTTTCTCCCATGATAGATTCATCTTGCAGGTTTTTGCTGCAATGTCTGTAATATCAATAGTAAACGACTCTACATTACTTGTTAATGTTTGAGGTTTTACTTTCACTCTCAATGCATCATTTTCTTCTTTGTAATCTCCAGGCTCTCCAAGTCCCCACATTTTTAAATTCTTGTGGAATATAATTGTCCACTCAGCTTTTCCAGGAATAGTATAAATAGCATATTCTCCTGCTGCTAACTTATTCCCTTCAATCATTACATCATCAGAGAATGTAACTTTAGATGAATTATTTGCACCTGTTCTCCATAAAACATCAAATGGTACAAGGTCGCCAAAAATTACACGTCCTTTAACTTGTGGACGAGAGTACGCTAATGAAATTTCGCCTAAGCCGAATGCTTGCTTAGCACTTGCTAATGGGCTAGGTTGTGGCGTTTTAATTTGAGCAAAACTCGCGATGCTCAATACACACAATAAAAGTGTTACTTTAATTTTTCTCATAATATGGTGATTTTTAATAAACAATATTAACTAAATTATATGAAATTGGTTTTAATTTTTTATTACGAATTGAAGTATTTTAGATAATGGCTTCATTAATAAAGTATAGAATTTGGGATTTACATTATTCACTTGCCATGCTCTTCTATCATCTCTATTAGCTTTTATTCTGTTTTCGAGACTACGATTACTAAGACCCCCTTCGCGCATTAATACTGTTACTTGAGGATAGTACGTCAATTTTATTTTGTGTACGTGTATCATACGTAACATTAATTCATAATCGGCAGCAGATGGCATATCTGTTCTGTAATTGCCATATTTTTGATATACTGCCTTTCTTAAATACAGTGTAGGGTGTGGAGGCATCCATCCATAGAAAAATTTACCTTCTGAGTATTCTCCAGATTTCCAAAAACGAATCACTTTTGTAATGTCTTCTCTTTGTACATATTTTAAATCTGCGTACAAAGCATCAATAGTATCATCATTAAAATATTTTACAATATTTTCTACCACATTATTGTTTGCAAAAACATCATCGGCATTCAAAATCCCTATAATCTCTCCACTTGCCATTTCTATGCCTTTGTTCATGGCATCGTATATTCCATTATCTTTTTCAGAAATCCATTTTGAAACAGTCGTGCTGTGCTTTTTAATAATATCTAGTGTTGCATCTTTAGAATTACCATCAACAATTATATATTCAATATCTTGATGTGTTTGATTTGCTATTGATAAAATAGTATCTTCTATTGTACTCGCAGAATTATAACAAACTGTGATGATGCTTACTTTCATTTTTTATTTTTCGACAACTAATTTGTAATAATAATAAGGTGGATTGTTTGCAATTGTTATACCAGCCATTTTTAAATTATCTGTATTTGCAAAATTAAT
>JAGVEE010000347.1 GCA_020058405.1 Sphingobacteriales bacterium | reverse complement strand
CTTCCGATCTCATGGATGTTCAAATATCGCCATTTGCAGCTATTTGAACATCCATGGGATTGGTAACCCCTGAAATAATTGTTTCACCTGACCTAGAATTAGGGGCCCATTTTTGAATTCGATTATTGTTATAATCGGCAATAAATAAATTTCCTGAACTGTCAACTGTTATTTTCTCTGGAAAATTCAATTGATTCATTGCAGATCCAACTCCATTACCACCAGCTTTAACTTCTCCTACTGCTTTATTTAAATATTGAGAAATAAAATCTATATCATTAGTTGCTGTCCCTAAAGATTCTAATGATATGTTTATATCCTTATTTAAAGCGGTTGATAGTGTCGCATTAACTATTACTGATTGATGTTCTGCGATAGTTGATAGTGATGTATTCAAAGATAAAGTTGGGTAATTTGCTGCTGTAGTATTGACTACTATAACCTCTGGAGCTATACTTAATAAATTTCCGTCATTTGCTTTAAATGAAAAATTACCTGTACCGTTTCCAGAAACATTCCAAAGTGGTTCATAAATTATTTTACCAAATGGGTTAGTAACTACACTTGGCACTACACTTATTCTAGATCCTAGATTAACCCCATCAGAAGTTTGAAACAGACTACCGTTTAAAGGCAGAGAGGTTATTGTATATGTCAAATCAGCAACAGGGGAATCAATATCGGTTGCAGACAAAATAATCTCTTTATTAGTGTCTTGTGGTGTAGAAATTGTTTGTGCCAATGCTACAGGAGCATCATTAACAGGTGTAACTGTAATAGTAAATGATTTAGAAACTGAGTTAACACCACTTCCAACGGTACCGCCATCATCTGTTAATACAACAGTAATTGTAGTGGAACCGGTTTGATTTGCAATTGGAGTAAATTGTATTGAACCCGTTGAGTTTCCATTAGTATAAATTACCGTCGGATTTGGAATAAGCGCCGGATTACTACTTGTTGCGGCAAGGGTCAATACTTGTGTTGAGAACAAATCTCCATCTGAAATTCCAGTGATTGAAATAATTTGTTGTACAGCATCTTCATTGATTGTGACATTGTCAATTGCATTGAATTTAGGGGATGCATTAATTGGACTAGAAAGTAAATTTTCAATAGGCCCTAAATCTGGATTTGAACCAGCTGGTAACGGCCTTGTTAATCCTAAAAGATCCTTATTGTTTAGTAAAATCAAATTCCCATATCCTATAGCTGGTGAACTATCTTTCAAAGAAAAGTCTTGATTTGAATAATCTTTAAAATAAACTGACTCTAGGTCATCAATTAATTTATAATTATCTCCCACAGGTGTGGTGTCTTTCAATCCTAATAAAACCTTATTAAGCACCACTGGTGTTGTGAAATAAGGAGCTTCTCTAGGAAGTGCTGAAGAGTTTGCAATTATAGTATTTTCGAAATTCTCTACAATATTTGCCCCGCCCATTGTCACTGCAAATTGAGTATCCAAAATTAATGAATGAGTAATTTTGGGTTGTTGATCTGAAGTAAAGTTATCCCCTCCTTCAGCAAAAGAAAATAATCTATTGTTATGGAAAATAGAGTTGTTTACATCAAAAAAACTTCCTCCACCTGTATGAATTGCATATTCCAAATTGTTGAAATAACAATTTTGAATTGAAATTCTTGCATTGTTTAATTCTCCTTTAATTCCTCTATTTTGTGAACTCAATGAGTTTCTCCAATCTTGTGCACTGCCAATTAAACTAAATCCATTTATTTTAAAATTTTTAATTCCAAATACCTTTATGATATTTTCAAATTGTGAATTTCTGAGGATAGTGGTTTTCTTGTAACCATTTAATGATTTAAGAGTGATTTCTTTATTTACTAATAACCCTTCATTAAAGACTCCGTCTCCAACTAAAATTTCATCTCCATCACTAGCATTAGTAATTGCAGATTGAATAGTTAAAATAGGATCTAAGTTGGATCCAAATCCATTAGTCACTCCTGATTTACTTACTATCCAAACATTTGTTGATTTAGCTGTAATATTTGCAGAAAAATCACTAGCCAAACCACTTGGTTTAACTGATTTAATTCGATAAAAATAATCTACTCCATTAGTTACACTTGTGTCGATAAAACTAGTGGCGGTACTTGAAACACTTCCAATCTCTGTAGTTGGATTGCTAGTTGTTCCTCTATAAATTTTGTATGATGAAACATCGGCGGAACTGCTTAATGTCCAATTTAATTTAATTTTTCTAGGTGCTGTATCTGCCGTAATTCCAGTAGGCAGCTCTGGTACAATCTCTGAAACAGAATACCAACTCTCATTACCATTAACTTGGTCATCAACACCAGTTTTAGAAGAGTCATAGGCAGTAACTGCATATTCTGTATTTAAATTTCCACCAACAATTGTGTAGGTGTTGACATTCCCAGCATCTATTACATTTGCATAGGAATACCCTGTTGGAGTACCATAATAAATATTATATCCTGTAATGTCAGATTCGGGATTAGAATTCCACGTCAAAACAATATCATTACCTGTTTTAGTTTTAATAACATTTTGAGGAGGCGATACCGGAGCAGTTGTATTTGGGGTGAGCAAAAAAGGTGAATAACTTACAATACCACGCTCAAAATTATCTGAATTGTCATATATAGATAATTGGATTTCAGATTCAGTAATAGTTCCCCAATAGTTGTTTTCGGCATTAGAAGTATATCCATTACTCGTTAACTTAATTTTAAACTCTCCGTTTGATTTAATTATATTATTATTATTTATAACATTTGGGCCATAAAATAACTCAATGTCATTATTAACAGAATTAAATATTGTATTAAATGAAATTACATTATTTTTTGATTCGATATATGATGTTGGTATGCCGATTGAAGGCTTCCCATTTGTTTTGGATCCAGAATTTAAAATACTATTGTACCTAACAATAGAATTCGTATTGCTCGATAAATCTATCCCAAAATTTGAATTATTACCTATTATATTTTTTTCAATTATTAAACCTTCATAAATATATGTCCCACTAATTGCAATTCCACTTCTACCATTACTAATTATAATATTTTTAATTATTGAATTTGAATCTCTTCCTATAATTATTCCGTTTAATGAATTGCCATAAATAATATTTCCTTCAATTACGTTATTTGCGAATCCTCTTACCACATCACCCCAAGAAAAATTCATCCCTGATCCAAGATTGTTTTTAACAATATTGTTTTTTATAAGATTGTTAGAGGCATTATTCATATAACCTCCAAAAATTAATCCATCTCCTGAATTATTTTCAAAAGTATTTCTTAAAAATTTATTGTTATTAAAACTTCCTTGTCCATTGTTTTCTGTTCCTGCAGAAGTGTTTGTCCCATTAATATTCGACCTAAAAATGTTATCCGCAATTATTGAGTTAAATACTTTTTTAAAATTAATCCCCTGATTATTGTTTTCAATTATTGAACTACTAAGGAAAAAAGAAGAGTCGTCAATTCGTAATCCTTCGTTAGCATATGAAATTTCACAATGTTTAATTATTGTTCCACTAACGTAATTGTTATTTGAATCAAAATTAGTTGCAACACCAGCTAGCCATATTTTATCCCAATCTCCTTTAAATTTTAATGTATTAGAAGAGGTGATTATAATTTTTGAAGTAGAGGTTCCTATAGCTATCAATTCGCCTTGAATTTTAATATATAAACCATTATTAACTTTGACAACAACTCCAGGCTGAATTGTTAATGTTACTCCTGAAGGAACCAAAATATTACCCGTAACGATGTATGGACTATTCGGTAATGTCCAAGTTGTATTTGTAGCTATTTGACCAGAAACAGAAGTTTGAGCATTTGCTGAAATAGAAACAACAAATAATAATAGAAGTAAAAATTTTTTCATAAGTGATAATATTTAGAATAAGTACTATTTACTTTATTCAATAAGTCTAACCAGCAAATTAACATTTTAAAAATGATGTATAACATACCCACATTTAGTGATATTTCAATATAAATCAATCACTTAATAATATATTTATAAAAAAACGT
>JAGVEE010000266.1 GCA_020058405.1 Sphingobacteriales bacterium | reverse complement strand
CCAGTACAATTGCTAAAAGGGTAAGTACGTTTACCGAAAAGCCCATAATGTACATTATAAAAAAAGTACCGATTAATGAAACTGGAATATCTATTAAGGGACGAAAGGCAATGCCCCAATCTCTAAAAAATAAATAGATAATTAAAATAACCAGAATTAAAGAAATGATTAATGTTTCGGCTACTTCAGTTACAGATTGACTAATAAAAATTGTGTTATCCAATGCAATATTTAAACGATAATCTTTTGGTAAATCTTTTTCAATTTGAGCGTAGCGTTTATGAAATTCTTTTGCAATGTCTAAATAATTAGCACCTGGTTGTGGCACTAAAGCCAAGCCTATCATTGGTATGGCAGATTCACGTAAAATTGTTTCTTCGTTTTCTGGACCAAGCGCTGCATAACCTACATCCATCAAACGGATCATTTTATCGGCATCTGTTTTAATAATCAAATTATTAAAATCAGATACACTTACTAAATTACCAGATGTTTTAACGGTAAGTTCTGTAGTGTTTCCTGCAATTTTTCCGGATGGTAATTCTATATTTTCTCTATCGAGTGCATTTTTTACATCTAATGGAGTGAGTTTATACGACGATAGTTTTAAGGGATCTAACCATATACGCATGGCGTATCTTTTTTGACCCCATATTTGTATACTACTTACGCCTGGTATGGTTTGTAAACGTTGTGCAATAACATTCTCGCCATAATCACTTACTTCTAGTTGCGAACGTGTATCACTTTGCAAGGTCATTGATAATATTGCATCTGAATTTGCATCTGCTTTTGCAACAACAGGTAAACCATCTATATCTTTTGGCAAAGAGCGTACTGTTTGCGAAACTTTATCGCGTACATCGTTAGCTGCCTCATCAATATTTTTACTCAAATTAAATTCAACTGTAATTACACTCGAACCTTGATTGCTTGATGATGAAATGTTTTTAATCCCATCAATACTATTAATTGCCTTTTCTAGTGGTTCAGTAATTTGCGACTCGATAATATCTGCATTTGCTCCAGGATACGAAGTACGCACCGAAACTATTGGTGGATCTATAGATGGAAATTCACGAACGCCTAAGAATTTATATCCTATTAATCCGAAAAGGATAATAAGCAAATTCATAACGATGGTGAATACTGGTTTTTTTATACTAGTGGTAGATAAACTCATGTTGAATTATTAATGTTGAATTATTTAATGTTCAAAGTCGAGCCATTTTTTATCGACATAATTCCAGAAGTGATAAGCGTATCACCTACTTTTAAGCCTTCTATAATTTGCACATATTTATCTGTGCGGATACCTGTACTTACTATTACTTCAGAAGCTGTTTTGTTTTTGCTCAGGTAAACTTTTTTCCCTTTTAATATTGGGATAAGCGTTTCGTTTGGTACCAGGATGGTGTTTTTGATTTCATTTAATTGTAATGAAACTTTACAGAATGAACCAGGTGTTAATCTACCATCATTTTCGGCAATTGCACGTATATTAAGCGTTCGTGTATTTTCATCAATCGAAGGATCAAGCGCATATACTTTTGCTTTATAAATTTTAGTATTCCCATCGAGTGTGAATTCTATTTCTGCATTTTTATTAATAAAACTCGAATATTTTTCGGGCACAGAAAACGTAATTTTTACTCTATCATCTTTCACTAACTTAGCGATGGTAGTATTTGGTGTTATGTAATCACCGGCAGAAATCATTCTTAAACCAACAGAACCTGCAAAAGGAGCACGTATTTCTGTTTTTGCAAATTGTGCTTTCAATAAAGCTAATTCAGCTTTCATGGATTGTAATTCTGTAAATACTAAATCATACTCTTGCTGTGAAATTGCCTCTTTTTTCAATAATGTATTCTGACGGAATTCTTGTTCCGTTGCTAATTGTAAACGAGCCTTTGCTCTATCTATTTGTGCCTTTAACTCTTCGTCATTAATTTTTATCAGCAGGTCTCCTTGATTTACTTTGGAACCCTCGGCAAATAATATTTTAGTGATTTTACCACTCATTTCTGTTCTCAGGTCAATAGATTCTTCTGCTTGAACAGTACCTGTAATTTGTATGTTTTCAGAAATGGTAGTGTCTTTTAAAACGATGTATTTCACCAATTGTGGGGCATTCATTCCTTTTGGAGCCATTTGTTTCTCCGACTTTTTATCGTTTGAACAGCTGTAAAAAAGTGCTGAAACAATAATTGCTAGCGAAAATTTAACTATCAACTTACTGATTTTCATTTATTTAATTAATTATAGATGCAAATTCAAATATACTATTAAATGTTACAACATAAATGCAATCTATCTGTTTTATGCAAAAGAATATAGAAGGGCTTTTCGTATAATTGTGGTATTAATATTAAAATACACTTTATGATGAAAAAAATTATTTTTTTATTTATGATGACGATGGTAGCAAATGAACTAATTGCAGAGAACATTAAGTATACATTGAGTTTTACTGAGGCACAAGCTCATTATGTTGATGTAGAAATGGAAGTAAGCAGTAATAAAGAGTTAGTATTGCTAAAGATGCCTGTTTGGGCACCCGGTTCATACTTGGTTAGAGAATTCTCCAGGCATGTAGAAGGATTTGAAGCCAGCCAGGGTGATAAAAAGTTGAGTTTCAAAAAAATAAATAAAAACACTTGGCAAATACAAAATACGAGCAAGTCTGCATTTAAAATTAAATATAAAGTATATGCATTTGAGTTAACCGTTCGTACGAGTTTTATCGACGAATCTCATGCATATTTAAATGGCACAAGTATTTTTATGTATGTTGACGGAGCATTAAAGACAAAACATGAAGTTATAATTAAACCCAATGCAAATTGGAAAAAAATATCATGTTCATTGCCAACTGTTAAAAATAACAACTATCATTTCTTAGCAGAAAATTATGATGTATTAGCCGATTCGCCTATAGAAATTGGCAATCAAGAAATTATTGAGTTTACTGCAAAAAACGTAAAACATTTTGTAGCGATGGTAGGACCAGGAAACTACGATGCAGAAAAAATTAAAAAAGATTTTACAAAAATTATAGAGGAAGCGTATTCAGTGTTCGGAACGCATCCTTGCAAGGAATATACTTTTATAGTACACAATGTACCAAGTGGAGGTGGAGGATTGGAGCATTTAAATTCTACAACCGTTCAAGTAAACAGAATGGCTTATAGTAATGAAAATACTTACCAATCTTTTTTAGGATTAATTGCTCACGAATATTTTCACCTATGGAACGTAAAAAGATTAAGACCAGAAGTGCTAGGTCCGTTTAATTATGACGAGGAAAACTATACAAATATGCTATGGGTTTCTGAGGGCTTTACTGCGTTTTATGACAATTGGTTGGTAAGAAGATCAGGCTTTAGCACTCCCGATAAATACTTAGAATTAATAGCAAATGAGTATGCTGCCCAAACAAATTTACCTGGAGATAAAGTACAATCTGTTGCCGACGCAAGTTTTGATGCATGGATAAAATATTACAGACGAAATGAAAACTCAAACAACTCACAAGTATCATATTATGATAAAGGTAGTATTGTAGCATCCTTGTTAAACCTAATGATTATCGAACATTCTGGAGCCAAACAGAACTTAGACGATTTAATGAGTTATTTATATAATGAATACTATGAAAAAAAGGACAAAGGATTTAGCGATGAAGAATTTAAAAAAGCTGCTGAAAAATTTACAGGAAGAGATCTTACCTCTTTCTACAACAACTATATTTTTGGTACAGAAAGTATAAATTACGAAAGCTATTTGTTAACAGCAGGATTAAAACTCACGAACATTAATGCAACAAAAAATGAGGTATATTTTGGTGCCAATTCAAGTGTGAGTAATGGTAAAGTAATGATTACATCAGTATTGAAAAATACACCAGCATATAGCGCAGGAATAAATGTAAACGATGAAATAATTGCCATAGATAATTACAGAGCTGATGATCTTACTAAGATGTTGAGCTATAAAAAACCTGGAGATAAAATAGTAATCACCTTAAGCCGAGATGGGATGCTGAAAAACATTGAAGTGGTATTAGTAAAAAACACGAATGTGAAATATAAGATTGAAAAGCTATCAACGTTAACTCCAGAGCAAGAGGCTGCCTATAAAAAATGGGTGAACTAGACAGAGGTAACTAATGTTACACTGTTTAACTGCTGGCTTGTTTAAATTTGTACAATTATGATAGTATTAAAAAAATACAAAATGGAGATTATTGGAACCTTTGTAGGTGCAGGGCTAGGATATGCCTATTATTATTTTGTAGGATGTAACAGTGGCACATGTGCCATCACCTCAAAACCATTGAACAGCACTTTATATGGAGCCGTTATGGGATTATTATTTTTTAGCAGTATATTAAAATAAAAGGATATG
>JAGVEE010000144.1 GCA_020058405.1 Sphingobacteriales bacterium | reverse complement strand
GGTAATGCTTCAAATATTTATAAGGGTTACGGATTAGGCACTATTCGCCCTTTAATTTTTGCAGGTTTTGGCTGTACAGCTACATTGAGAAGTCTTAATATTGTCAACTGCGAGAATACTTATTTATTCCAAAGTTATTACGCCCGTATTCATTCTTTCGGTGTCACTATTTCGGGTTCTAAGTGGACAACAGGTTTAGGATTAGTAGATGATTCTACTGTAAACTTTGTTGCAACATTGACAACACCTCAAGTAGGGAGTATTGACGTTATTACAGTTCAAAACGGTGGAGTACTTAATAGAACAGGAGCGGTAGGATATACAACAACACCAGCGGCGCCGACATTTACGGCAGCAGCAATAGTGCGTTAAAATAATAAAGTTAATTAAATATGAATAACATTGAAATATGGAATCATATTAAGGGCAACTTATTAATAGCGTCGCTTGGAGGCCTTGTTAGTTTGTTGTATAATATGTTGCCAATTAAAAAAATTAAAAGCTATGAGCATTTTTGGATTACAGCTATAACAAGATTTGTTATATTAATGCTTTCGGTTTCATTAGGGCTCCTAACATCGTTAGTTGTTAAGAGTATCGGATTTGTTCAATATGGCGAAGCTGCTTGTGCATTAGGGGCATTAGGCGGAGATAGTCTTGTTAGAACAATAAGAAGCAAACTTAACAGCACAGTTAAGGAGGCTTGACAATTTTATATAAAATAATATATTAGCCTCATGAAATATGAAGAATTGTTAAAGCTTATTAAAAGCTATGGCTATGAAACTCTGACTGATAATTTAAATATTGTGGCTGTACGAGAAAATGATAAAATCACTAATCTGTATGAAGACACATTATATTATTATTATAAAAAAAATACAGAGTGGATTTTAGAAGAGGCAAAAGTAACGACCAAGCCTGGGTACTTTTATACAGACAATCATCTTAACAAAAAAGGTGTTGCTATATTAAAGCCTGGGCTTTGGAAGGATTGTTTTATATTAGGACAACATAATGGTGTATATCCGGCTCTTGTGCAGCATAAGCCTGTAACAGTATATCGAGATATTAATAGAGATCGAGTCATTGATAAAGCTGTTGAAGACACAGGTATATTTGGAATTAATATACATAAAAGCTTTAGCGCAAAAGATGCTGACGTAGTTAATAAATGGTCTGCCGGTTGTATTGCTTTTAAATCTTTTACAGCTTGGAATAAATTCATTGGTTTAGTTGTTCAAAATATTAATAAAAACGGTCTTTACAGTTTATTGCTGTTGAGTAAAACAGATAACAAAAAAATGGAATCATCATTAATGACAGAGGCAAGTAATATAAAATCAAACGTTTTAGAAGTGCCTGCTTCTGAAAATTTAATAAATAGCATCAAGAAATTTCAAACTGAATTTTCTAATTTAAATACACAGTTAGGATTAGTCGTCACAGGGTTTTTGTCTGCAAAAGATATCAATGCAGAAGATTACGAGATTCAATTCTCAGAAGACTTAGAAAACATAATCCTTACTAAAAGAGAAGTAAAAACTCAAGCATAATGAAAAAATATTTAATGAACATTATCATCAACGCATTAGAAACGCCTTTACAAAAGCTATTTGATAAATTTAGAGTAAGTTCTCCCAAAATAGCTTTATTGGTATTTTCAGGGCTTATTGGATTATCAAAAGGCGTCGATGTGATATTGAGTCAACCAGAAGCTATTTCACTGTTAGGCCCATATGCTGAGATTATCAGCACTGTTGTATCTGGCTTATCTATGTTGTTAGCGGCATTAACAGGAACAGCACCCCTACCTGCAGAAGAGAAGCCTTCTTTAACTAAGCCAGTGATTAGGCCTAAAGATATTGTTTTACCGAATCCAGAGCAAGGTTCAATTTCTGATATATTAAAAAATCATAGTGGTGCAGCTTTTATTCACACGACTACAGGAAATGCAATGGCTAATTCATATATAACAGGGAAGATGTCAAACGCAGCGCCTACTCATTTTGCAGCAGCAGCTATAACAACTGAAACTGGACTCGTTTCAACTAAAAAAAAGCATTGGAAATCAAAGCCTAAAAATGCTGATAAAAAGGAAAACTAAACAATGATAGTAACGTACAACGGTAGTAATTCTTATACGATAACAGAGCCAGCAGCGACTATTGCAACATACAATTTAACGACAGCTGTGTATATTGACGATGTATTAGTATCTAATACTATTCCATATACACACATATTTGGCACAGGTGTTTTTGATTTAAAAGTTGTTATGACAAATATCAATACGACTTTTACGGACAAGTATTGTTTACTTAATGATACTTCTTTATACTGCAGTATAATTACAAAGTTAAGTAAAATGAAAGAAGCGGATAGGTTAAATAGCAATATGCCTTATTTGTATTTTTTATTAGACAAAGGGCAAAGCAGTAATACGTGTACTTGTTTATGTGAAAACGTTAAGTCTATTTACAGTGAATTAAAACAACTTTTAGATGATACAACTTGTTAATGGCTGAGAATATATGTGGGGTACTAGAAACAGTTAAAACGGCAAATAAGTTATCAAGCTATGGTATTGAACCAGAAGGCTCGATTAAATTAAGCAGACAACAAACGTTGAATTATTTGCAGTCTAATTATACGTGTGTAGATAATGATGGCTTAATGTGCGGAGAAAGTTTGAATAAAGAATCTTGTTATTTACCCGAAATCACATCAACGCCTAATAATC
>JAGVEE010000088.1 GCA_020058405.1 Sphingobacteriales bacterium | reverse complement strand
GCGCAACTTTCGTTACTGTTCAAATAATACAATAAAATTTCTCTGCCTCCATCCTCTTGCCTCATTACTCGTATGCTTCCGCTCAACACAATAGGCATTGCTTTTATCATTTTATTATAATCGATAATTACATCGCCTTCTTTGTGTGATGAAATTTTGCCAAATTCAATTATTTCATCAATTAATTTATTTTCGAGAATGCTGCTTAATCTTATTTTTAAATTTTCCATTTTGTACTCTATCCTTAGATCCTAATGTCTACAATAAAGTTAAAATTAAGTATATTTATTTTATTATAAACATGTTTAGCTTGCAGCAACTCATCGCTGCCATTAAACTTATTAGCCATTAGTACTCTAAACTCCATGCCTTTCCAGAAATTTTGGAAATTATAGCTCGATGAGAGGTTGAGTTGATGGTAACTAGGCATTCCGTATTTATTCAACCTGAAATTATAAACACTTGGCATATTTACATAGCCATACGAAATACCCGATTTTAATTTATTGTTTAAGCTCGTATATACAAAGTTTGTGGTAAAGGCATATACATTTCCTGCTCCCTCATTTCTTTCTCTTGGTAAAAAAGTATAAAAAGGGTCGCGGCCCCATTCTCTTGGCATTAAATACCTACCATCATCTGTAATATGAGTATAATTTACATTCACATTAAAATTTTTCTTCTTTGCTCCTACTTGTAAACTAATTACATTGGCAATGGCATCTTTATTAATGTATGTTTTAGATTGGTCTGTATTTCCACCTTCATTAATGGCTCTTTGATGAAAATACATTAAACCATTGTAAACCGTAACATTGCCTACTAAATGCTCGTGTTTTATTTCGAGCATACTGGTGTTTAAAATATTTTCGATGTAAGCATTCCATAGAATTATTTCTGCCTTATTTTTATATTTATAATTTAGGTTGAATAATACAATGCCCTTGCTTTCTAAATTATTTGCATAGTTAGATTTAGTACCGTCAACATTTACTCCTTGCCCATAAATACCAATAGATTCTGCTGTTTTAAACCAATCTACTGTAGAACGAGGTGATACTCCCCAAATATATCCGGCTTGTATTTCTACGTTTTTTAGTTCTTTAGAATTCAACCACACTCCTTCTTCAATGGTTGGGCGCATACGGCCATCTTGCATATTTAAAAATGGAGTTTGCAATTCCATTCGTCCTAGTTTTATGTATGTGTTTTTAATTTTGTACTTAATAAATAAATCTTCGAGTCTATCAAAATCATATTTATTGGTAGGACGTAATACATCAAACTGCCCTAATTCATATCGGTTCTTTAAACCTGTAATAGAATCTGGACTTGCTAAATCTGATGAAAAAACATTGAAAATAAAGTACCCACTTAAACCTAATTGGAAGCCTTTAATTGGAGTAGTGAGCAAACCAATTCCAGCACCTTGAGCCATAGCATAATCATCTTTCAAAACACCTTCGTTTATTGTCGTCATAAAAAAACTACGACTGTGGAAATGCCAATCAGATTTATTCATAAAATCTTTTATTGATTCAATTTTAGTAGAATCAAGCTCTATACTTTCTGCCTCGTGTTGTGCAAATGATGGAATAGCAATGCTCAAGAATATCAATATACTTGATACCTTTAAAATTGAAAAATTAAACATTTTGTGTATTAAAATCCAGATTTAATATATGACCAACCTTGTTCTTGTTTGCTAACAATTTCTATAATGCCTGCTGGCACATAGCTAGCACTCTCTATCATATTTGTTTTAGAAACATTTCGCTCTTTCATAGAAAACTCACAGGCATTAAATACTACACCTTTGTTTTTAAATACCTCAATTTTATCTTTTACGATAGATTTATTTATCATGAGCATTTCCAAGCCAGGTCCGTGGCAAACAATTTCTATTTTAGTGCTAGGTGAAACGGTTAAAATATTACCCATCTGTTTCATTAATGATTTATGTGCCATTGTATCACTTACACTTAATTGAAATACAATTTTATGCTCTGCAACTTGTGCTTGTACTGCATTTAAACCAAATGCAAACAATGCTAATAGTATGATTTTTTTCATTTTGTTTTTATCTAAATTGATAATCAACTCCTGTAACTTGTGTTAATAAATCTTGCGAAGCATCTAAAATCTTAGCTGAGAAAGGAAGTTTAGGACTAACAGGGCTGTTTGCCGCTAAATATTCTTTCATTACGCTGTGCAAGGTATTACTAGTGTTTCTTGCGTTTTTAACACCGCGTATTCTACACAACATATCATCTGGGTCGCCGTCGCGTTCGCATGCACAAATTTTATACGTTTTTTCTGGGTCTAATGCTTCATTTGCTACCATTACTTTTTGCACACGTTTCCCTTTATCAGCAAATGCATTAAACTCTATGTTCATGCCTTTAAATTTAATTACCCAACCACCAAACCTTTCAGATGCTTCTTTTGCAAAAACATTGTTCAACTCTTTCTCTAACCATTCTTTTATTTGTTTACCAGTTACCTCTGCTGTTCTCACGGTACTATCTACTGGTAACATATCAAATACAAATCCGTTGGTAATAGGAATATTCCCGGTGTGGTCTGGAGTGGTTCTAGGAGGGCAAAATCTAAAGCCATTAGAAAGTACAATGTCTACTTCTTTTACTTTCCAAGAGAGGGCATCTAAAATTAAGGTATCGATGGTATTTTCAACAACAAAATACCTGTATAAAGGAATGGTACTATAACCAATTACTTTATTTATATCCTCTTTAAAGGGTTGTTCATTTTGTTTTATAATTGATAAAACTTCTTCATCTGCTTTGTAATTACGCTCAGAAATTTCTACCAATTCATATTCATCTTTTACTAATTTATTATCTTCAAAAGTTAGGTTTAGTTTCCCTACAAAACTTCCGAAAGCACCTGGTTCTACAACCTTTGCGTATTTACATTGTATGGGTACGCGAACACGTTCATGAGTATCTCCACCTAAAATATAGTCAACCCCTTTGCAAACTTCATTATTAGCTAAATGTAATTGCTGAGATAGACCTAAGTGTGCAATAACTATTACGGCTGCACATTGTTCTTGATTTCTTAATACATCAACATAATGCGCAATATTATCTTCTGGTTTGGTGTAAATTATGCCTTTGCTATAATTTGGTGATTGTCTAATTGGAACCAAAGGATCAGTATAACCTAAGAAACCAACCTTAATTCCGTTTACATTCCAGACATGGTAAGCCGGAAAAATTAATTCGCCTTTTTTACCCTCGCCTAAATCATGATACATATTGGCACAAACTTTAGGAGCATGTAAAGCACCTAATAATTTCTGCATCGCTTTTTTATAATAAATAACTTCCCAATTTCCGGGTAAATACAGATCGTAGCCTAACTTATTTAAAATAGGCACCATAGCTTCGCCAGTAGTTTTTACAGATAGTTCACTACCCTGAAACATGTCGCCTGTATCAATTAAAAAGCTGTGTTTATTTTTTCTTTCTTTTTTCAAATAGCTCGCCAATTGTGCATAGCCACCTGTTTTTCTGAATACCGATTTTCCATTTTCCCAAAACAACTCATCATGTGGATATACTTGGCAATGCACATCTGTTGTTTGTAAAATACTTAAGGTAGTTTTTTCTGAAGAACTAGTCTTTTTTTCATCATCAAATTCCGATTCAATATCTTCTACAGAATTGGCAATGCTTGTAATAGGGCTAGCACTTGCAAGAAAGGCAGTGGAAAAAACCATGCCTGCTTTTCTTATGAAATCTCTACGTTTATTTGCCATCTGTATTAAGTATTTTTTGGGGTTTGTGTTGATGATTTTTTTAGCTGTTCTAATTTAGTTTTTATTGGCTTATAAGGGCCATATTTATGTTCTTTTTCTGTAAAACCATCAGCATACGGGCCAAAAGGATGATCGAATGGTTTCTCTGCAATGTTTGGCCAATCTTTTTTGATGTTCTTTTTAGGTCTGCTTTGTGAATTAACAAATGCTGCTACATCCCAAGCTTCTTCGTCTGACAATTGAGTGTTTTCATGATTTACACCTAAAGGCATATTGTATTTTACATACTTTGCGAAATTCGACATTCTGTATAATCCTGCACCATCATTATAACTATTTTTGCCCCAAAGTGGAGGATACACAAAGGCTGTTTTATCTTCTGTTAATAGCCCCTCTCCTGTTGTTTGGTGGCAAGAAACACATTTTTGGTCATACACTACTTTCCCTTTTGTTGGATCAATAGCGCGGTCTAAAAATGCAAGATCTTTAAAGCCTACTCCTTTTGGTTTTTCACCTTTGGCAACATCTTTACCTAAAAAATTAATATAGGCAACAATGGCTTGCATTTCTTTAGCGCTTGTATCTAACGCCTTGCCGTTTAAACTTCTTTCGAAACAATCGTTTACTCTTTTATAAATATTTTCTGTAGAACCAGAGCGTGCTCTAAATTTTGGATAGGTAGAAGCTACTGCCGAATAATTATTGCCGAACACTTTAGTACCTGCATCTAAATGGCAATTTTGGCAATTCATGCCGTTGGTAGCATTTGCATTTACTGTACCTTTAGCGCCAAAATATACCGAGGTATGTGCAATTATTTCTTTGCCATATTCAATCAATTTCTTTTGCTCGGTGTCTTTAATTTCTTCTATGGATGGTGCAGTCCAGAAATTTTCTACAGGCTTCGATTCTGTTGTATTATTTAGCACAACAGCACTTTCTACAGAGGGTAAATTTTCTGTATTTGTGTTGCTATTATTTGCTAATAAAAAATAAATCGCAAATACAATAATTATCAGAATTAATAAAACATTTAAAAGTAATAACTGATAAATTAACTTAAATGCCGACTTATTTAAATCATCAGAATTAGTATTGTTTTTTAATTGGTCATTCATAATAATTTATATTTTTAAAAATTAATGAGGCAAATAATTTTTAATAATGCCATATAAATAAGTTCCTACAATTGCGAAGAAAAATACTACAAGCATTGATAAATATCCGTAGCCAATGTTTACAACCATAGGTCCAGGACAAGCACCGCTAAGTGCCCATCCTAAACCGAATATGGAACCACCAATTATGTATCTTGTATATGCTTTATCTTTAGGGAAAAATAAGATGGGGTTACCATCTAGATCTCTCATTTTAAATTTTTTAATGAGGAACACACCAATAGCACCTAATACCACTGCAGTACCAATAATACCGTACATGTGGAAAGCTTGGAACCTAAACATTTCTTGAATGCGGAACCACGACATTGCTTCGGATTTAGCCATTACTACCCCGAATACAATTCCAATGATTAAGAATTTTAATAATTTCATGTTTTTATTTATAAAATATAGGGTAACAATAAATGTGTCATTACTAAACCTCCTAAAAAGAAGCCGATAACGGCAACTAATGAAGGTAATTGGAAGTCGGATAAACCACTAATTGCGTGCCCCGACGTACATCCACCAGCATACCTTGAACCAAAACCTACTAATAATCCACCAATAGCAAGTATTAAAAATCCTTTTAAGGAGAACATGGCTTCGAAGCTAAAAAGCTCTTCGGGTTGCACAGAAATTGGAGCTGCTATTCCTAGTTTATTTAAATCGCTAATGGTATTAGCAGAAATTTCTAAAGGCATACCGTTAGAGAAAAACTGATTTGCTATAAATCCTCCAATAATTGCACCTAGCAAAAACATTAAATTCCAAATTTGTCCACGCCAATGGAAATCGAAAAATTTTACAGATTTACCTAAACCGGCAGCAGAACATAAGGTTCTTAAATTTGAGGAGAAACCGAAGGATT
>JAGVEE010000074.1 GCA_020058405.1 Sphingobacteriales bacterium | reverse complement strand
TTATTTTTCAGCAATTTCTTTAATTTTCTCATTCATCAATTCAAATCCTTTGCGTGTATTGTTATCAATCATTTTAGAGAATAAGGGAACCAATATTCCAGAGAATTTTTCGGATTGAATAAAAGTTGTGCTTCCATCCAATTTTTTTAAAAGTTTAAATTGATGTTCGCCATCGAACAAGCCTTTTACAAAAAGTTTTCCTTTCCACCTAAATTCATTGTTAGGTTCGAAGGCTAATAAAACCGGGTTAAAGCTCATACCCTGTGCTTCGGGTGGTTCAATGCGAACGTTAAAATTTCTTCCTATTATCATTTCACCTTCTAAAGATTTAATGAAAGGATTCCATGATGGATAATTTTTAAAATCTGTTAATACTTGCCATACTTTTTCTGGACTTGCATTAATTTCAATTCTTGTTTCTAAATAGTTCATAATTGTATCTGTTTGTTGATACAAAGATGGGCAGAGCAAAATTCCCCGCTCTTGATATTTGTCAAGAAAAAATTATTTCTTACGGATTCTGCTAAAGGTTTCGGCGCTCATGCCCAACATGGAGGCTATGTATTGCAAGGGCACTTGGTTAAATAGTTCTTTATTGTTTTCGAAAAAAAACTGATAACGTTCTTCGGCGCTCATGGAAAGGTGAGAGAAGATGCGGTCTTCTAAAATGGTAAAACATCTTGCAATAAATAATTTTTCGAGCTTATGCCATTGAGGGATAATGTTTCCTATTTCTTGATATGCTTTTTTATCAATAGTATAAATTTCTGTGTCTACTAATGCTTGTATATTCCAACGAGCAGGTGTACTAAATACAAGACTTGATAAATCGGTGATGAAGTACCCTTGAGTAGAAATCCATTGAGTTACTTCCTTGCCCTCTTCGGTAATAACATAAATTCTTACAATTCCTTTTTGAATAAAACTGAGGAAATTACATTGTTCGCTGGTTTGCAATAAAAATTCGTTACGTGAAATTTTTTGAGGTTTAAATAAATTAGATACTAGCGCAAGCTCATTTGGATTGATTACTCCAAAATAAGAACTGATGTATTTTTCTAATTCACTCATTTTTTTCTTGCCAAAATCACTACATCTTCGGCTGGGCGGTTATGCGTAAAAGGGATAGATGCCAAAGGATGCATCATGGAAAGCACCGTTATGTCTTTATACAATCCGGTTTTGTTAAATTGATGCACGAGCCCTTCTGCATTGTAACACCACATGTGTGGTTCGGATAATACGCTGTGTGTAAAAATAGAAAACACAAAACTATCTGGAGCATCTTCGCCGATGCGTTCTTTGCCCCATCCATTGTTTAGTTCACGAATGCTTCCATTTTTATAATGGTCTATTACAATATCAATATCTGGTGTTGATAATATTATATAGCCATCTGTTTTTAAAAGTTTACTGCAGTTTACAAGTACTTTTAATCCAACTTCTGGTGTAAAATGTTCGAACACATGTTGTAACCGAATTAAGTCAAAAGTTCCAAGTTTTGCGATGTCCTCATCACTTGCATTTATAATATCGAGTTTGCGATAATTTTCAGGTGCTTGCCCTTCAGGAAAATCAAGTATATCAATTTTAATAAATCCATCATCGTCTCTGCCACCGGTTCCTACTTCTAACCAATTTGTTTTTCCTTGCGCACGAAGTTCAGCATCTAAGCCTATGCCGGCTTTGCTACGAGCATTGGCATGGTCGAAATTGGTAATTCCTTTTATAGGAGTGGTGGATTTAAGTTCTTGCTTGTGGAGCAAAACATAACCGAGGGATTGTATAAGTTTATTGAGGAGAGATTTCATAAAGCGAATTTAAAGGTTTCACGCAAAGAAGCAAAGGAGCAAAGAGTTTAAGAAGGTATAAAAAAAGCCTTACATTTCTGTAAGGCTTTCCAATATTTAAATATAGATTACTTTATTTCGAAGGCTGATAAGTTAACGAAGGCTTGTAAACGTTCGTTTAATTCAGATTCTGTCAAATCATTAATCCTTTCTGAACCAAATTTTTCCACGCAGAAAGAAGCCATTGCCGAACCATGAATAATAGCACGTTTCATGTTTTCGTAAGAAATATCACCTGTTTTGGCAATATAGCCAATAAAACCACCTGCAAAAGTATCACCTGCCCCAGTTGGGTCGAAAACTTCTTCTAATGGCAATGCCGGTGCAGAGAATATTTTGTTTTCATAAAATAACAATGCTCCATGTTCACCTTTTTTAATAATCAGGTATTTTGGTCCCATGGTTAATATTTTGTTCGCAGCTTTTACCAATGAATATTCACCAGATAACTGACGAGCTTCTGCATCGTTAATTGTTAATACGTCCACCATGCTGATGGTCGTTTTAAGGTCGTCCATTGCAATGTCCATCCAAAAGTTCATGGTATCCATTACAATGAGTTTCGGACGCTTGTGCATGCGCTCAATAACGGTTTGCTGTACTTTAGGAGTTAGGTTGCCTAACATTAAATATTCGCAATCTTGGTACGATTCCGGAATAATTGGATCAAAGTCAGCCAATACGTTAAGTTCTGTAACCAAAGTGTCCCTGCTATTCAAGTCGTTATGGTATTTACCCGACCAAAAAAATGATTTTTCTCCTTGTTTAATTTGCAAACCATCTGTAGATATACCTCGTGTGTGGAAGTGTTCTATATCTTTTTGAGGGAAATCATCGCCTACTACCGCAACGATTTTTGTTTTATTGTAAAAGTAAGATGCAGCTATACTTGCATAGGTTGCAGCACCACCTACAATTTTATCTGTCTTCCCGAAAGGGGTTTCTATGGCGTCAAATGCCACAGTTCCAATGACTACTAAACTCATGAATATTTATTTTAAAATAATTTGCTACAAATATTGCATTTTAAATTTGAATCCCCTAATATTGCAGTCCCAAAAGAAAAGTACGCTTTACTGTTGGGAAGCATTAACCAGACACTCCTGAATAGCTCAGCTGGTTAGAGCATCTGACTGTTAATCAGAGGGTCGCTGGTTCGAGTCCAGCTTCAGGAGCAAAAGCCTTCCCAATTAGGGGAGGCTTTTTTATTTTACGCATATGTTTTATATCTACATTTTATATTCAGAATCTGCAAAACGCCATTATATTGGACATTCGGAACAACCGCATGAAAGATTATTGCAGCATAATTCTAATGAAACTGATAAATACACAGGTAAATATTCTGATTGGAAACTGATGGCTTTGTTTGAAAGTGGAGATACTTTAGCAGATGTAAAACAAATCGAAGAATTCATAAAAAAGCAAAAGAGTAAGAAGTTATTACTAAAACTTGTTGATCCAGAATTTATTCCAGCTGATAAATTAGCAAAACTAGTTAGGGTCCCGAACTTACAAGATTAATTAAAGCAATCTTTGCTACTTAGCTCCTTTGCATCTTTGCGTGAAACTCATTAATCGTTCACGCAAAGAGCGCTAAGTTTTCGCAAAAAACGCAAAAAAAAATACATTGTGTACCTTCGTGTGTACTTCGAGACCTTTGTGACCCTACAAACCTCTTCTCGACACCGCTGCATTAATCATCAACAATCCCAGCATATAAAAAGAATCTTCAAAGGGAATTGTTCCCCATCTAAAGCCGACATTTTCCATATCATTATATAATACTATTGGAATAGAAGTGAGCAATCCGTTTACAATGAAAAACGGAATAATGGAAATTAAATACCCAATAATAAAGGAACTGTGCCAAGCTTTTGGACGTATTATAAAATACAAGCTTATAATACTTAATAATGCAAAAGTAACAAGCGTGTACGTACGATCGTAAAACAGCATCATCACCAAAATAGAAAATAGAAAAATGGAAATCCAGAAATACTTGGCGAAAGAAAGACCAATTGTTTTAGGAAAATAGGCTTCTACGCAATGCCATATAAATAAGCAGGCATAAGGTATCAAGATAAAAAATAAAACTTCCTCAATTGGTAAAGAAGCAATGTGAATGCCTGTAATGTACGCTGGATTAAATGACCAAATATTTTTAATGGTAAAAAAATGATCCCATATCAAAAAAATAATTCCGCCGAAAAGTAATCCCTTAAAAATTTGTGGCCAAGATTTGTAAAAGGCAACTTTTTTATCAAACGATAAAAGAAAAGGAAATAGAATAGTAAAAAAATCGATTAAGAGGTAGTAATATTTTTCCATCTTATAAACTACGAAGCACCTTTTCCATTTTTAATTTCTCCTCAGCACTTACACTTTTAGTTTGCACCATCAGGTTATATACTTCTTGAATTAATTTCTTGTTGGTAGTATCAAATTTTTTATTGAGGAAGGCTTGTATAATAAATTTTTTATCCTCCTCTAAATTTGAACTATAACCTAGGTACGATGGTACACTGTATTGAATATTAAAACGGAGGTATCTTATTTCTAAATTATTGGGCGATTTACGTACTGCATCGTTCATTACTTTTTTATGGGCTTCCATGTATTGTAATTTAGATATAGGGCTCCAAGAGTGCTTTGCTTTAAGGGCTTCTAAAGATGCAATGTATGCAAGCAAAACCGCATCAGGGTTGCTTATCTTATTTAATTCTGATGATAAAGTATTGGTAAGAGTCGAACTTTCTATTGCTAATTGAAACTTTTTTCTCACTTCTTCAATAGAGTGTGCAGTACTTGTTTGTGTTAAAATTGATAAAAGAAATAACATGCTACAAATCCTAAAAAAAATCATGCGGCCAAAAATTTATTTTTAAAAATTGCTTGAACAAATAATAATGCTTTACGGGTATCTCCTACTCTAATTCTCTTTTTTGAAATTTCTGAAGCCGGAAGATTTTTTATTTTTCGAAATAAATCTAAGTAATATCTATATGCAATGTACACCCCTAAGCGAGCGCCCTCCGGTAATTGTTTAATGCCTTCGTATGCATGATCGAAATCTTTTTTAATATCTAATTCTATTTCCTTTTTTTGAGTCTCACAAAATTCAGTAAACTCAACATTCGGAAAATACACTCTGCCTCTTTCCTGGTAATCAGATTTAATATCTCTTAAGAAATTTATTTTTTGAAATGCTGCCCCTAAACTTTTTGCGAACGGACTCAATCTGTCGTACTCTGATGCTACCCCATCACAAAAAATCATTAAACACATTAATCCTACCACCTCTGCCGAGCCATAAATATATTCTTTGTAAGAATTTTCCTCGTATTTATTGATGTCTAAGTCCATCTCCATACTTTTCCAAAATGCTTCTACTAAGTGCATCGGAATGTTGTAACGGTTTACGGTATCTTGAAATGAATGTAGAACTGGATTCAAACTTATCCCTTGTTCTATGGCAGTAATTGTATCGGCTTTAAAAGCATCGAAGAGTTTCACTTTATCATGGTTATGAAAAGTATCCACTATTTCGTCGGCATAACGCACATAGCCGTACACTGCATATATTGGACTTCGGTATTTTTTATCAAAGGCTTTAATACCCAAACTAAATGAAGTACTATAGCGCTTCGTAATAAGTTTACTACATTCAAAACATGTATCGCTATATAAATCCATCATAAATTAGGTATTATCAAAAAAATATAAACAATAAACAAGGCTTTTGGTTTTAAATTCAAATCTACCAAAATTATGGTAGCTTGTGCTATATCGTATATCTTTGAGTATAAATGAGTAATTCAACAAAAAAAGTAATCGTAATTGGCTCTGGTTTTGCAGGGCTATGTGCTGCAGGAACCCTAGCAAAACAAGGTATTAAAGTACTATTGATAGAGAAAAACGAGCAACTAGGTGGCAGGGCTCGTATTTGGAAAGAACAAGGATTTACGTTTGACATGGGACCTAGCTGGTATTGGATGCCCGAAGTTTTTGAAAATTATTACCATCAATTTGGTAAAAAAGCCAGCGATTTTTACGATTTAAAAAGACTATCCCCTTCTTACAGAATTTATTTTGGGAAGAATGATGTGGTAGATGTTCCCTCGGATTATCTATCGTTAAGAAATTTATTTGAAGAAATTGAACCTGGTTCGGGCGATAAATTATTTGCTTTTTTAAACGATGCAAAATATAAATACGAAACAGGTATGAATGATTTCGTGTGGCGCCCTTCTGATTCCATTACAGAATTTTTTGAATTAAGCATTGTAAAAGCATTGTTTAAAATGAATTTATTTGGATCGGTAAGCAAAGAAGTACGATCATTGTTTAAGCATCCTAAACTTCGAAAATTATTAGAATTCCCAGTTTTGTTTTTGGGAGCTACTCCACAAAACACACCAGGTTTATATAGTTTAATGAATTACGCCGATCTGGTTTTGGGCACTTGGTACCCAATGGGTGGCATGAATGAAATTGTAAAAGCCATGGAAAGTATTGCAATTGAACAGGGCGTAGAAATTCATTTAAATGAAGAAGTAATTGAAATACAATCTGAAAGCAACAATGTTAGCAAGGTTATTACAAACAAAGGCTCTTACGAGGTATCTGGTGTAATTGCTGCTGCAGATTATGCACATGTTGATGAGAAATTATTGTCAAAGAAAGATGCAAATTACAGCCCTCAATCTTGGGACAAACGGACCATGTCTCCTTCTAGTTTATTGTTTTATGTAGGTGTTAACAAAAGATTGAAAAACATACTTCATCATAATTTATTTTTTGATGAGGATTTCGAACAACATGCAAAAGAAATTTACACGGAACCCCAATGGCCAAGCAAACCTTTGTTCTATGTTTGCTGCCCCTCATTACTCGATAGAAGCACTGCGCCAGATGGACACGAAAATTTATTTTTCTTAATTCCCCTCGCTCCAGGATTAAATGACAGTGAAATGGAACGAGAAAAATATTTTGAAATGATGCTTCTGCGATTGGAAAATTACACAGGAGAAAATATTAGAAACAATATTGTGGTAAAAAGATCCTATGCAATGAATGATTTTGTAAAAGATTACCATTCTTACAAAGGCAATGCTTATGGCTTGGCCAATACATTATTGCAAACTGCTTTCTTAAAACCTAAAATGAAATCTAAAAAATTGAAGAATTTGTTTTATGCTGGGCAACTTACTGTTCCCGGACCAGGCGTTCCACCGGCAATAATATCCGGACAATTAGCCGCCCAAGAGCTAATTAAGAGCCTAAAAAAGTCTATTTGAGTTAATTTCAGGTTAATTTTTCCTAAGATTCTAGTACAAAAAGGCCTAATTTAATGTTTAAACACCATGTTTAACAATTGTATTAAAAAAGTTAAACAAAATATTTGGATTCTGTTTATATACTAGTTAGATTTGTTCTACCAAAAAAGGAAAACCTATGACAAGACCAGAATTCAATGATATGGTTTTAAGACAATCCAGCTCATTAAAAATGTACGCATTACATTTTACTCATGATTCAGAAGATGCTGATGACTTGGTTCAAGACACTTTATTAAAAGCTATCACTTACTATAATAAATTTGCAGAAGGAACTAATTTAAAAGGATGGTTGTATACCATTATGAAGAATACCTTCATCAATAATTATAGAAGAATTACAAAAATCAATACGCTTGTAACTAAATCTGATGAAATTAGCTCTGCGAATTTATTCTACAGTTCAACTGTAAATAATGCAGATGGCAAGTTTATATTAGATGATGTAAAAAAAGCGATGAATAATTTAGCCGACGATTACAAAATACCATTCACTATGTATTTTGAAGGCTACAAATATCATGAAATTGCAGATTATTTAACCATTCCGATTGGAACTGTTAAAACAAGAATACACGTTGCCAGAAAATTATTAAAAGGGCAATTAAAAGCTTACGAACGAAACGTAAAAACATCCAAAAACAACGAAGATTCTATCTTCGAAGACTAAAAAAAATCCCCTTGAAATTTTCGAGGGGATTTTTGTTTTAAGCCTATCTTATATGTACTGTGGTATAGTTAGAGTTGATAATCAAGTTTCCATTCCCTCCTTTTCCAATTTTGCCTTTGTAATCTGAAGAGCTATTATTTTGATTTGTATTTTTCACATAATCTTTCATGTACTGATTATTCAATTTAATGTCTCCATATTTTAAATGTGCTTCAAAATCTTGATTAGCAGTATCGTCAAACTTCAAATAAACGGTACTAAAACTTGCATTAATTTTTAATAGCTCAACACTACTAGAAATTACTCCAAGGTCTGCATTGCTAGCATACTTAAGATGCAAATCGGCACTTTTGCCCAAATAATCTAAATCGACATTGGAGAACTCTACAGTACCTACCAATGTATTTACTTTTCTAAGTTCTAAATCGCCATATTTTTGAGTAATGCGTAAATTATTCGCTTCCATAATTTTGGTTTTACCAAATGAGTTCATAATCTCTGCTTTACCAACAACATCAATATTTACTTTAGAATACTTAGATTCTAAAAAAGCATTGTCTAACTCATCAATGGTTGCAGAACCAAAACCAACTTCAATTCTTTTTTCATGCGGGCCTGTAAGTTTTGCAGCTTTTATATTTCCATAACTAACCTTTAGTTGCAAATGCCCTGCTAATGAAGGTAGATTTACATTGCCAAATTTGTTTACTATGCTAAGTTGTAAGCTTGCAGGCATATAAACTACGTAGTCTATGTTCAAGCGTTGTTTCCCATTTCTCTGAGAACCTGAGCGTAAAATAGTTTTTAAGTAAATAGCACCACCTGTTTTGGTATCGCTTATGCTTATGCTTTCTAAAATTTCTTGAGCTTTAGTGTCAGATTTAGCGCTCGACTTCACTATAATCTCTACTGAAACTTCATTTTTATCCCAGGTGTTAATATTTATAACACCATATTCATTTTCAATACTCAGCTTATCATTTGCAGAAACGGAGTATGACTTAGTTATTTTCTTTTCTTTATCAACCATGTTATCGTCGGCAAAAGTCTGCAGACTTACTAGGCAGAAAAATAAAACACTAAAGGGGAACAATTTCTTCTGTATCATTTTTCGGTTTTTTATATTGTTTAACTATTTCTATTTGTTGATTTAAAATTTCTACTTGCATTTGCAAATTATCGATTACAGCTTGCAATACTACGTCTCTCTTTTTTTCGTCTTTTAATTGAGGTAAAAGTTGCTTGTAATTAACTTGTAGCTCTACTAACTGACGCTCGAAATCGCTTATTAATTCAGGATTATCTTTTTTATACTGATTAAGTTCATTTCTTTTAATTTCAATTAAAGAACTAAACTGAACTTGAGCTTCTTGTACTTCAGCATTTATATTGTTGTCTGTATTTACAGATGTTTCATCGAATTTCTTGTTCGCAATTAACCAAGTACAGGTTATAAACAACATAATGGATGCTGCGGCCATGTAAGGTTTCCACGAAAATCTTTTCTGCTTTTTATGTAATTGCTCAGAAATAGATGACCATACTTTTTCTGATGGAATTTCAGAATCAAACTCGGCTCTATTTTCTTTTATAATTTTTTCTAAATCCATATTCAAAATATTATTGAACAAATTCTGTATATTCTTTTTGTTGTACTAATAGGTTTCGTAGTTTATCTTTTGCTCTTAAATATTGAGTTTTAGAAGTCGATTCGGAAATGTTTAATATTTCTGAAATCTCTACATGATCGTATCCTTCTAATAAATACAAGCTCAACACAAGTCTATATCCTTCGGGCAAATTTTCTATCCCTTTTTTTATCCATGAAATAAGTTTATCACTTATTCTATCAAAATCAAATTCAGTAGTATCATCGGCAATGTTCTCTACTTCGTCTGATTCTATGAGCTCCACTCTTCTTTTTCTTAATAAACTGATGCTCCTGTTTACTACAATTCTTTTCAACCAGGCACCAAAAGTAGAATCGCCCCGCCAGTCAGCTATTTTTGTAAACACTTCTAAAAACGATTCTTGTAATACGTCTTCTGCTTCTGCTTGGTGAGCCAATATTCGATACGCAGTGTTATACATGTTTTTTGCATAACGTCTATAGATTTCTTCTTGAGCAATTGCGTCGCCAGACTTACATCGCTCAATTAAATAATCGTGTATATCGAATACTTCTTGTCCCAATTGTTTTAAACTACAGTGGAATGACGTTTGATAAAATGAAGGGTTGCATGAAAAGCAAAAAAATCTTATAAAGTATTTACTTCTCTTTCTAAAGATACGCCAAAGCGTTCAAAAACACTAGTAATGATGAGTTCTGAAAAGTCGTAAATTTCTTTTCCTGAGGCATTTCCGTGGTTTACTATTACTAAAGCTTGATTTTTCCAAGTCCCAACATTGCCTATTTGCTTGCCTTTCCAGCCACATTGTTCTATTAACCATCCGGCAGCCAATTTTACATTTCCTTCTCCCGCAGGGTAGTTTACCACATCCGGGAAATTATTCAGTACACGTTCAAAAGTGGCTTTATCAATAATAGGATTTTTGAAAAACGAACCCGAATTTCCTATAGTGCTTGGATCGGGCAATTTGCTTACGCGTATTTCGGAAACTACAGTGGCAACATCTTTTATTGATGGATTAAGGATGTTTCTCTTTTTTAATTCTTCTTGAATTGCACCGTAATGTAATTTTAGATTTGGTGTTTTTGATAATTTAAAAACTACCGAGGTAATAATGTATTGTCCTTTAAATTTATTCTTGAATACACTTTCTCTGTATCCAAACTCACATTGTTCTTTGTTGAATTTCTTTATTTCAGCTGTTTCAATTTCAAATGCTTCGAGTGAAAAAAAATGATCTTTAATTTCGACACCATAGGCACCAATGTTTTGTATTGGCGATGCTCCAACAGTTCCGGGTATTAAACTTAAATTCTCTAAACCTGCGTAACCCTTGTTAACATTATATTGTACAAAGTCGTTCCATACTTCTGCAGCACCTGCTTCAACGTACACATCATCCCCTTCTTCACACACTTTAATCCCTTTTATTGCTAAGCGAATTACGATGCCATCAAAATCTTTTGTTAATAATAAATTACTCCCACCACCTAAAATAAATCGTTTGTTCGATTTAAATTCATCCGTAGAAATTAATAAACGCAAATCATCTGTAGAATTAATTTCTACAAAATATTTTGCCTTTACATCAATACGAAAAGTATTGTAAGGCAAGAGAGATATGTTCTGTTTAATTTCCAACTTAAATGTGCAATGCTCTATTTGCAGTAGCAGCTAAACAAGCTTCTTTAAATACTTCGGTATAGGTTGGGTGTGCATGGCTCATCCTAGCAATGTCTTCTGCACTTGCACGGAATTCCATGGCAACCACGGCTTCAGCAATCATATCTGCCACGCGTGGACCAATCATGTGTACTCCTAAAATTTCATCGGTATTGGCGTCTGCTAATACTTTTACTAGCCCATCTGTATCCATACTTGCGCGTGCTCTACCACTTGCTAAGAATGGGAAGGAACCAGTTTTGTATTTTACACCTTTTGCTTTTAATTCTTCTTCCGTATATCCAACTGCTGCTACTTCTGGCCAAGTGTATACTACACCTGGAATTAAATTATAATTGATATGAGGTTTTTGACCGGCAATAAATTCTGCTACGTACACTCCTTCTTCTTCTGCCTTGTGTGCAAGCATCGCTCCGCGCACTACATCACCTATTGCATATATACCTGGCACTATTGTTTGCATGTGCTCATCAACAGTAACTTTACGTGTTCGCTCTTCGGTAGTAATTCCTATATTCTCCAAGCCTAAACCATCAGTATATGCTACTCTTCCAACAGCAACTAAACAGTAATCGCCTTTAATTTCTACTTCTTCGCCTTTAGCATTATCGGCTTTTATGCTTACTTCTTTGGCAGTGCTTTTTACTTCTTTTACTTTATGACTTAATAAAAATTCGAAGCCAATTTTCTTTAAGGATTTTTGTAATTCTTTGCCCAAAGTTTTATCCATGGTTGGGATAATAGAATCCATAAATTCTACCACCGTTACTTTTGCACCTAAGCGCGCATATACAGATCCTAACTCTAAACCTATTACTCCACCACCAATTAAAACTAAATGTTTCGGAACCTCTTTAAGGTTTAAAGCTTCGGTAGAAGTAATCACTCTCTTTTTATCAACCGTAATAAAAGGTAATGTACTTGGCTTAGAACCTGTAGCTATAATGGTATTTTTAGTTTCTAATACTGATTCCGTTTTGCCTTTTACTAAAATGGTGTTTTTATCTTTAAAAGATGCAAAACCCTGAATGTGCGTAACCTTGTTTTTCTGAAACAGCATTGCAATTCCTCCTGTCAGGC
>JAGVEE010000113.1 GCA_020058405.1 Sphingobacteriales bacterium | reverse complement strand
CTTCGGTTGATGAAAGTATGATTTCTGGAGAGCCTATTCCTGTGGAGAAAAACATAAACGATGTAGTATTTGCCGGTACAATCAATCAGAAAGGCAGCTTCAATTTTAGAGTTAAAAAAGAAGCTAAAGACACTTTACTTTCTCAAATTATAAAACTTGTTGAAGAAGCACAAGGAAGTAAAGCACCTGTGCAAAAATTGGTCGATAAAATTGCTGGAATTTTTGTACCAATTGTAATGGGAATTGCGGCACTGAGTTTACTACTATGGATTGTATTGGGTGGAGAAAATGGATTTACACAAGGCTTGCTAGCAATGGTTACTGTTTTAGTTATAGCATGCCCGTGTGCGCTAGGTTTGGCAACCCCAACAGCTATTATGGTTGGCGTAGGTAAAGCAGCAGAAAAAGGAATTTTAATTAAAGATGCCGAAAGCTTAGAATTAGCCAAAAAAGTGAATGCAATTGTACTCGATAAAACGGGCACCATTACCGAAGGTAAACCTCATTTAGATGAACTTACTTGGTTCGAAGAACAAACAAGCGAACTGCAAAATATTTTATACAGTATCGAAAAATTATCTGAACATCCCTTGGCAGATGCAATTGTAAAAGACTTAGAAACTACCTCCACATTAATACCTGCTATGAACGTAGATTCAATTACAGGTAAAGGAATTGTGGGTAAACATAATTCAATAAAATACTATGTGGGTAATTTGAAATTGATGAATGAATTAAACATCAAGCTACCTACTAAGGTTACTAATTGGATTGATAACTCAAAAAACCATACCAACTCGATAGTGCTTTTTAGTAATTCAGAAAAAATTTTAGCGGCAATATCTATCAGCGATAAAATTAAACAAAGCTCTATAGCAGCTATTGGAAATTTAAAAGCAGAAGGAATTGAAGTGTACATGCTTACAGGCGATAATGAACAAACGGCTAAACATGTGGCTGCACAAGTAGGTATTTATAATTATAAATCAAATGTTTTACCAGCAGACAAATCTGATTTTATAAAATTTTTACAAGCACAAAATAAAGTCGTTGCCATGGTAGGCGATGGTATAAATGACAGTGCAGCACTTGCACAAGCAGATGTGAGCATAGCCATGGGTAAAGGAAGTGATATTGCAATAGATGTAGCTAAAATGACCATCATCACTAATGATTTAACAAAAATTGTACAGGCTATTAAGCTTTCAAAAAATACGGTAAGCACCATAAAACAAAATTTATTTTGGGCTTTTATTTACAATGTAATCGGCATTCCACTTGCAGCAGGCATCTTGTATCCTGTAAACGGATTCCTTTTAGACCCAATGATTGCAGGAGCAGCCATGGCCTTAAGCAGTGTAAGTGTAGTAGGTAATAGTTTACTATTAAAATTAAAGTCTTAATATTTTTTCAACCGATTGATGGAACTAAGCTAAATACCTTTCCAATTCACAACTCACAATTCACAATTCATCTGTATATTTGCCCCCATGACAGACCGACACGAAAAACCGAAGCGAATTCTTGATAATGCAGTTAAAATTGCAGCGATATTTGGCGGTATTGCTATTTTATTTGCCATTTGGTTCTCTATACAATTCGCTAAAAGCAAGACTAAAAAGGAGTTCGATAGTAGACAAACTTATTTTAATTCCATCCATCAACATTTTAATAAAGAATTTGCAAATAATGCGTATTGGGACAGTGTGAAGCTCGAAAAGAATACTTACAAGGCGGTGTATAATGATAAGATTTACATCCTTACGTATGCTACTCGTAAAGAAACCTTTAACGATCAGTTTAATGTGCAAACAAAAAGCACTGCACGTCCAGATTTATATAAGGTGTTAAACACTGCCATCGAAAAATACAATAATACTTCAGATACGACATATGTAGCACAATTGGCTACCCTTTGCATGAACCCATTGGTTTTGCATAAAATGACAAGTACCACTGCACATGCATGGGGCATTACTCATAAATCTTTTTTCAACAATAAAAGTGTAATAACCCTTAAATACGATTCGTACTTAGATAAGCAAGGAATTGGCGATAAAGTGTTTCCGAAAGATGCATTGTTAGAAGATCAATTGCCAATTTGTTTAAGAGCATTAAATTTTAACGACTCTACTAAATTTGCAGTAGATGTATTAGAATCTCAATTGATAGATGGAATTGGAACATTTAAATTGTACAATGCCAATGTAAGTATGAATGCGGAGAGCATAGCAAATACTAATGTTTACAAGGTATTAGTTAAACTTGATGATGCAAAAAGCAATGTGTATTACTTTGAACAAACATTCCCTCATCAATTAATAAAATTTGAAAAAGATAATTTAGTTTTTGAAAGAGCAGCAGAGTAATGATTTGTACCGACCAATTAGGGAGAACGTTAACCTTAAATTTTGAGCAGGACAACTTAAAAATTGTATCCTTAGTTCCTTCTCAAACAGAATTCTTGTTCGACATTGGATTGGCTGAAAACATTGTAGGCATTACAAAATTTTGCATTCACCCAGCAGATGCAATAAAGAATAAAACCATAATTGGAGGCACTAAAACCATTAACATCGAAAAGATTTTAGCCTTACAACCCACTATAGTAATTGCAAACAAAGAAGAAAACGAACAACTTCAAATAGAAGAGCTAATGAAGCATGTCCCGGTTTGGATTAGCGATATTTACACGTTAGAGGATGCTTATCAGATGATGCTTAATTTAGGAGATGTTTTTGCTAAAAGTGTTGAAGCAAAAGAACTTGTATCGGAAATAAATGAAAACTTCCTAACCCTTACCATACCCTCAGAACCAAAACGAGTTGCTTATTTTATTTGGAGAGGCCCTTATATGTTGGCAGGGGAGAACACTTTTATCAACCATTTATTGCGGAAAATGGGGCATGTAAATATCGCTTTAGACATTGCAAATAAAAGTCGCTACCCCGAAATAGAGGCAGAAGCATTAGTAAAACTCAATCCAGAGCTGATTTATCTCTCTTCTGAGCCATATCCTTTTAAAAACAAACACATACAAGAGTTACAGGCATTTTGCCCAAGCGCAAACATTCAATTGGTAGACGGGGAGCTGTTTTCTTGGTACGGTTCTCGGCTCAAACATACGGCAGCTTATATGCAAGAATTGTTAAGTGTTTGATTGGTAGTGTATTTATACTAGTTAATAGCATAGCCATTACCATAATTAACATTCGAAAATATATTTCCATTTTTCTTTAAATAATTTTACCTTTGCAGTCCAATTCAATGGAAGGATTTAATTCTTTCTGCTGATGGTACGCGGAAGTGGCGTAATTGGTAGCCGCACCAGACTTAGGATCTGGCGCTTCACGGCGTGGGGGTTCGAGTCCCTTCTTCCGCACAAAATAAAAGCCTTGCACACACAAGGCTTTATTTTTTTAAAATTGAAAAATAGTATATCATGAATATCACAAAAGAAAACGTCGATCAATTAAACGCGGTAGTTAAAATTAAGTTAGCTCCCTCAGATTATTTAGATCAAGTAGAAAAAGCAATTAAAGATCAGAGCAAGAAAGTGCGTATGCCAGGTTTTCGCCCAGGCATGGTTCCTGCTTCACACATCAAAAAATTATACGGTAAAAGTATTTTAGTTGATGAAATTAACCGTTTACTATCGGATTCATTAAACAAATACATTACTGAACAAGAGTTAAACGTATTAGGCCAACCATTGCCTAAAACAGACGATGCTTACGAGCCTAAATGGGACTTTACAGATGAGTTCGAATTTTCATTCGAAATGGGTTTAGCTCCAGAAATTAAAGAATCGTTCAGCGCGAAAGATAAATTAGTGTATTACAAAGTTCGTATCGACGAAGAAACGCTAAACAGCCGTTTAAAAAATATCCGCAGAAGTTATGGTAAAATGACCAACCCTGAAGCAGTAGAATTAAACGACGATGTTATTTATGGTGACTTAGTTCAATTATCTCCAGATGCTACGGTATTTGAAGGTGGTATATCACACACCGCTTCGGTACGTTTAGATTTAGTGACGGATGAGAAAATTAAAAAATCATTAATCGGATTGAAAAAAGATTCGACCATCGATTTAGATTTACAAAAAGCATACAATAATGATGCACACAGAATTGCTCATTTATTAAACATCGACGAAGAATTAGCGAAAGATCTTAAATCGAATTTCCGTTTAACAGTTAAAAACGTAAATCGTATTGAAGAAGCAGACATGAACCAAGAGTTTTTCGATAAAATTTATGGCGAAGGTGGTGTTACTACCGAAGCAGAATTTATTGAGAAAATGAAAGCAGAGTTAATTGGCATTATGCAAGACAATGCAGATCGTAAACTTCAACAAGATATATACGAATACGGAGTTGCTAAATTCAACATGGAATTGCCAAATGATTTCTTAAAGAGATGGTTAAAAGTAAGCAACGAAAATAATTTAGACGATACTCAAATTGCAGAGCAGTATGATGATTTTGCGAAAAACCTTAAGTGGACATTAATCGCAAACAAAATTATTACTGAAAATAAAATGGAAATTGCTCCAGAAGAAGTGGTAGAATTAGCAAAGAAAAGAATCGATGCACAATTCAAAATGTACAGTCCACAACCCTTAACTGAAGAGCAATTAAGTTCTTACGCTATGAACTTTTTACAAAACCGCGAACAAGCAAACCGTTTGTACGAAGAAGTAAGAAGCCAAAAAGTATTCGATCTTTTAAAAACCATTGTTACCTTGGATGAGAAGGAGATTGACTATAACAAGTTCTTAGAAATTAAGTAAATGTGCAAATTCGTAAATGCGTAAATGCGTAAATGTGCAAATGCGAAAATGTGCAAATGTTCGGATATTAGTTAATAAAGCGCTCTCGGGCGCTTTTTTATTTGCACATTTTCGCATTTGAACATTTGCACATTGGCAATTTGCGAATTTGAAAACTTTCCCTAAATTGGTTGGTTATAAGTAGACAATTTTAAGATATGAAAATAGATAAAAAAGAATTTCGTAATTACGCAGTTAAGCATCACAGAATCAACAGTATTCAGGTAGATAATTTCATTTCTCGTGTAGAAAATAGAATGATTCCGGGTAATGTTACCCCGTATATTATTGAAGAAAGGCAGTTAAATGTTGCTCAAATGGACGTTTTCTCACGATTAATGATGGATCGCATCATTTTTATGGGCGATGCTATTTACGACAGTGTAGCGAACATTATCCAAGCACAATTGCTATTTTTGCAATCAACAGATGCAAAAAAAGACATCCAAATATACATTAACTCACCAGGAGGTTCTGTATACGCAGGCTTAGGTATTTATGATACCATGCAATTTATTTCTCCAGACGTAGCAACCATTTGTACAGGTATGGCAGCAAGTATGGCAGCAGTATTGTTATGCGCAGGAACGGAAGGCAAACGTGCCGCACTAACACACTCGAGAGTAATGATACACCAACCATTGGGTGGGGCAGAAGGTCAAGCTTCTGATATTGAAATTACCGCAAGAGAAATTGGTAAATTGAAAAAAGAATTATACGAAATCATTGCTAAACACTCAGGCCAATCATACGAAAAAGTATGGGAAAGTTCTGACCGTGATTATTGGATGATTGCACACGAGGCTAAAGAGTTCGGAATGATAGATGAGATTTTAGTAGGCTCGCCAAAAACAGAAAAATAAAAATGGCAAAACAAAACCGCGATATCCATTGCTCCTTTTGTGGAGCAAATAAGCAAGATAGTTTAGTGCTTATTGCTGGAATCGATGCGCATATTTGCGACAAATGTATTCAACAGGCAAGTACTATTTTAACTGAAGAATCTACGCAGCAAAATGCGAAGATTTTAAGCAGTTCATTAAACGTAGCGAAACCAAAAGATATCAAAACACACCTTGATCAATATGTTATTGGGCAAGATGATGCAAAAAGAATTTTAGCGGTTGCGGTATACAACCATTACAAACGCTTGGCACAACAAAAAGGCGACGATGAAGTAGAGATTGAAAAATCGAACATTGTGTTAGTGGGCGAAACAGGTACGGGTAAAACTCTCTTAGCAAAAACCATTGCTAAAGTATTACATGTTCCGTTTTGTATTGTAGATGCTACGGTATTAACTGAAGCAGGTTATGTAGGCGAAGATGTAGAAAGTATATTAACACGATTACTACAAGCCGCAGATTATGATGTAGCTTCAGCAGAACGTGGTATTGTGTATATAGATGAGATTGATAAAATCGCTCGTAAGAGTGATAACCCTTCTATTACTCGCGACGTTTCTGGCGAAGGAGTACAGCAAGCATTATTGAAAATTTTAGAAGGCACCATAGTTAACGTTCCACCGCAAGGCGGACGTAAACATCCGGATCAAAAAATGATTGCTATTAACACGCAAAACATTTTATTTATATGTGGCGGTGCGTTTGATGGTATTGATAAAAAAATTGCTCGTAGATTGCAAACACAATCTATCGGTTACCAGATGGATCGTAAACACGAAAAAATAGATCAAGATAATTTATTGAAATACGTTAGTCCGCAGGATTTAAAAAGCTTCGGATTAATACCCGAATTAATTGGTCGTTTGCCAGTGCTTACTCACCTAAATCCATTAGACAGAGAAACACTTATCAGCATACTTACAGAACCAAAAAACTCCATCATTAAACAATACCAAAAATTATTTGAGTATGAAGATATTCAATTAAGTGTTGAAAAAGAGGTATTGGAATTTATGGTAGACCGTGCAATGGAATACAAGCTTGGCGCAAGAGGATTGAGATCCATCATGGAAGCCATTATGATTGATGCTATGTTCGAACTACCATCTAACGATAAAATTAAAAAGTTGAACGTAAACCTTGAGTACGCTCAAGAGAAATTCAACAAATCAGAAATTAGAAAATTAAAAGTCGCGTAGTTAGTTTGCTAGTGTGCTAACGTGCTAGTGTGCTAATTAGAGCAACGGGTTCAGTTATTAGCATACTAGCACACTAGCATACTAGCACACTATCTTATGAAAACAAAAGAAGAAATAGTAGAAAACTGGTTGCCACGATATACGGGTAGAGAGTTAAAAGATTTTACAGGATATATTTTATTAACCAATTTCTCGAACTATTTAACTTTGTTCGCAGAAAAATACGATGCCGAAATTATTGGCTTAGATAAACCGATGCAATCTGTTTCGGCAAATGGCATTACCTTATTAAACTTCGGTATGGGTAGTGCAATGGCAGCAACAGTAATGGATTTATTGAGTGCCATAAACCCGAAGGCGGTTTTGTTTTTAGGTAAATGTGGTGGCTTAAAAAAGAAAAACGAAATTGGCGATTTAATTTTGCCTATTGCCGCAATACGAGGCGAAGGAACATCAAACGATTATTTTCCTGCAGAAGTACCAGCATTGCCCTCATTCGCTTTACAGAAAGCCATATCAACAACCATAAGAGATAATAACGAAGACTATTGGACAGGTACCGTTTACACTACCAACAGAAGAATTTGGGAGCACGACGAAGAATTTAAAGAATACCTACAAAAAATACGCGCCATGGCTATCGACATGGAAACGGCTACCATATTTGTAACTGGTTTTAAAAACGAAATTCCAACCGGAGCACTCTTACTAGTATCCGACCAACCGATGATCCCAGAAGGCGTTAAAACAGCCGACAGCGATAAAAAAGTGAGTTCTATGTTTGTATCTAAACACCTCGACATTGGAATTAAATCGCTGGAGCAGTTAATTAACAACGGTCTAACGGTGAAGCATCTTAAGTTTTAATTAGCTAATTAGCTAATGTGATAATTAGCTAATGGAGGCCACATAGTGCAATTCGTGAGATACTATAAGACAGAGCAAACATATCGTTAGATATCTACGTCATCTTCTTAAAACTTAAGGGATGACAATCGATAACAAT
>JAGVEE010000377.1 GCA_020058405.1 Sphingobacteriales bacterium | reverse complement strand
TATGGTTAACAAAGCAAACGAAAATAAAAAACGTGTTTGTGCAGTGGGTACTACCAGTATGCGTTCTATTGAATCGTCTGTTTCTGCAAACAGATTATTAAAGCCAGCAAACGACTGGACCAGTAAGTTCATTTTCCCTCCTTATGATTTTAGCATTGCAAATTGTATGGTTACCAATTTCCACACACCAGAATCTACCTTATTAATGATGGTAGCAGCATTTGGCGGATACGAATTTGTGATGGAAGCATACAAACAAGCTGTTAAAGAAAAATATCGTTTCTACAGTTATGGAGATGCAATGTTGATTATTTAAATTTTCAAAAAGTATTGATGAATAAATATGCCATTATAGTTGCAGGTGGTAGCGGTTCGCGAATGCAAAGCGAATTACCTAAGCAATTTTTAACAATTAATGGCAAGCCTATACTCATGTACACACTTGAGAAATTTGTCTTGGATAACATCCAACTCATTCTAGTGTTAAATGTTGATTATCATGAGTATTGGCATAAACTATGCAACGACCATTCTTTCAATATTCCTCATATACTAGTTAAAGGTGGCACTACTCGTTATCAATCTGTAAAAAACGGATTAAAATTAGTTACTGTAAAATCATTAATTGCGGTGCACGATGCAGTACGCCCTTGTGTAAAACCTGCGCAAATTCTATTGGCTTACCAAGAAGCCGAAAAACATGGAAATGCCATTTTAGCGGTAAAATCAAAAGATTCTATTCGTAAAGTAGAAAATGAGAAAAGCGTTGCGGTGCCTCGCGACGAGTACTATTTAATACAAACTCCGCAAGTATTTTTATCAGATAAATTGAAAAAAGCTTACAAAGAGCCCTACAGAAATGAATTTACCGACGATGCTTCTGTGCTCGAATTTATGGGAGAAACCATCCATCTAATTGAGGGAGATGCTTCCAACATCAAAATCACCTACCTCGACGATTTACTCATTGCCCAAGCTTTGTTGAAAAATTAATTCTGAATATATTATTTCTAATAAAGAATTATTTAGTATTTTTATAAGATATTCTTTTACAGCTCTCAACCTAAAAAAGAATAAATTAAATTTAACTGTTATCAACCAAATGATTACTCTAAAATTATTTTCAAAACTTGGATCCATAGTTTTCCTAACTTGCTTATTTTCAATACAATCCTATTCACAAAATGTTGGTATAAATACTACTGGCACTGCACCCGATGCCTCCGCAGGTTTGGATGTAGCATTTACAGATAAGGGAGTGTTAATTCCCAGAGTAGCGCTTACCGCTACTAATTCTGCGAGTCCTATAACTTCGCCAACTACCTCTTTATTAGTTTATAATTCTGCAACTGCTGGTACTAGCCCTAACAATGTGTACCCTGGATATTATTTCTGGGATGGTACTATTTGGGAACGATTTACCACCGGTTTACAACGAAAGTTTTTGCCAGCAAATGTTACAAATAATAATGTTACAGCAAATACAATTGCCGATGTTACAGGATTAAGTTTTGATGTATTATCTGGCGTAAAGTATCGATTTAAATTTTATATTACCTATACTTCTGCGGCTACCACTACAGGCTCTAGATGGTGTATTAACGGGCCAACTACTTCTATTTTATTTTATCAATCCGAATATCCTTCATCAACTACAGCAAGAGCATTTAATAATAGTTTAACCACTTATAATGTTCCAACTGGTTCAAGCGGGGCTTCTGGAACGAATAGTAACATTGCAATTATCGAAGGTGTTCTTACACCCAGTGCAAATGGTACTATAATTGCCAGATTTGCATCTGAAATTACAAGTTCTGCAATTATTGCGTTGGCAAGTGCTAGTTATGTAGAATGGGAAGTTTTATTATAGAAATTAATATTAAAAGAAATATATAATATACATGAAAGCATTACGATTTATACTAATATTTATAAGCTCATGCCTCTTGTATTCTTATTCATCAGCTCAAAATGTTGGTATAAATACTACGGGTACAACACCAGCCTCTTCTGCAGGTTTAGATGTGGATTTTACAGACAAAGGGTTGCTAATACCACGTGTTGCGTTAACTGCAAAAAATGCTGCTGGGCCCATCACCTCACCTACTACCTCATTGTTGGTTTATAACACCGCAACTGCAGGTACGTCTCCAAACAATGTAAACCCTGGTTATTATTATTGGAACGGTACTTCTTGGGATCGATTAAGAACAGAAATTAATAAAAAGTTTTTGGCATCCGATGTATCAAGTTCTAGTACTACTCTAGCAAACGTAACTGGTCTTAGTTTTCCAATAACCACAGGAGTAAATTATCGCTTTAAATTCTTTATCGTGTTTACAGCAACTAATTCAAATCTTGGTACTCGATGGACTATTAATGGACCCACCGCTACAACCTTAAGATTCTATTCTACATATCCATCGAGTACAACTGGGGGTAATGTAACCTATCACCAATCTGCTTATGATGGAGCGGTTATTACTACAAACTCTGCAACCACTACTTGTAACATTGCCATTATTGAAGGTATAGTAAATTGTTCCTCAAGTGCTTCTGAGGTTATTGTACGATTTGCATCAGAAGGAGCTAGTATTACAGCAAAAGCTGGTTTAAGTTATGTTGAATGGGAAATCTTAGATTAAGAAATTATTTATGAAAAAAGTATATTTTATCGCTTTAGCAATTATTTCAAGTAATACCTTTGCGCAAGGTATTGTAAATGCAGGTGCTAATATTGTAATGACAGCCGGTTCTCATATTTATGTAGATGGCGGAACGAATGGAGGTTACAAATCCTCGGGAGCTAGCTTTATCAAAGCTACCGGTGGCTTAGCTACGCTTTCATTAGAAGGAGATTTTACCAATAACTCTTCTACTACAGCTATTGATGGTGTTCCATTTTCTTTAATAAAAATGGTAGGTGCTGCACAAAATATAAACGGAAGTGCTTCTTCTACTCTAGGTTCTGTAGAAGCTGCAGGTACAGGCACAAAGACCATCGTAATTAAACAAAATATAAGTAACCTAACCTTAAACGGTCAAGGAGTAACCTTATCTGATTCCATAAATTTGAGAGGTGTGTTAACACTTACTTCAGGAACATTAACCACTAACGGTAGGTTTACTTTTATTTCTACTGCAGATAGCACCGCAATGGTAGCAACAGTTGGAACAGGTACTGTTACAGGCGATGTTATTGCTCAACGATTTATTCCTGGTGGTGCAAATAAACGTAAATGGAGATTTTTATCATCGCCTATAAATGTATCTGGAAGCATTGCACTTTCACAATATCAAGACGATATTTTTGTAACCGCACCTAGTGGAGCAGGTGGAGGTTTTGATGTAAACCCTTTTGCAAGTAATTCTTCTATTAGAACATATACTGAGGCTACCCCAGGAACCGTGGGTTTTGGCTGGACAGATCCAACCAATATTACCAATACCATTACTACCGGTACAGGTGTAGAAGTATTTGTGCGTGGCTCTAGAAACTTAGCAAATCCTTATTTAAACTGGACGGTGCCAGATAATGTAACCATAGATTATATTGGTGCTTTAACAACTGGAAATGTTACCAAAGCATTAGATTTTACTGACAATACACAAACTGCAGCAGATGGTTTCAATTTAGTTGGAAACCCATACCAGTGTACTATAGATTGGCAAGCTGCAAGTGGTTGGACACGTAATTTTATGCAAAACTTTATTTGGGTATACGATCCTGTTCTTGGTACATATGGAACAATAAGTACTACGGGTACAAAATCTGGAAATGTTAACATAAGTAGATACATTGCACCTGGGCAAGCATTTTTTGTTAAAGCCACTACAACTGGTGCCTCTTTACAGTTTACAGAAAGTGTAAAAGTATTAGAAACTCCTTTTAATTTCTTCAAAAATGCGGATCCTCAATCGAATGTTCCTGTGTTAGGAATTTATGTTAATTATTTAGGTGATTCTACTAGATCAGACATGTGTTTAATTGAATTTAATCCTGAGTCGACTATGAATGGTTCCGACCCTTTTGATGCAACTAAATTCTTTAACGATAAAATAAATCTATATACAATCTCTGAAGATTTACAAGCCTTAACAATTAACTCTATAAAACGTCCAGAAACTAAAGATACCATTCGTTTAGCTTTTTTTCATTACGATACTACCAATATTAGAATTGGTGCTCACCGATTAAGATTTGATAGCGTAAATAATGTAAGCTCTCTATTAAATATTTATTTAAAAGATGAGTATACCGGAAATACCATCAACATCCGAAATCAAAATAGTTATGATTTCAATTTAGAAAGTGATGCTAAATCTCATGGCAACAATCGATTTAAAATTATATTCGATTTAGCTAC
>JAGVEE010000153.1 GCA_020058405.1 Sphingobacteriales bacterium | reverse complement strand
GTTTCATCTACTTCCATCAAGTTCTAAAATTATAACCGAACCCTTAGGCCAAGCTTTAATTATAGCCCCTTGGAATTATCCCTTTCAATTAACCATTAATCCGCTAGTAGGAGCCATTTCTGCAGGCTGTACAGCTATACTAAAGCCATCAACCAGCACTCCAACCGTATCTAATTTAATTGCAGAAATAATTGCAGAAACATTTGATGCTAATTATATACATGTTGTTTTAGGTGGAAGAGCAGAAAATATACTCTTACTCGAACAAAAATTTGATGTTATCTTCTTTACTGGAAGTTCCTCATTTGGTAAAGCGGTAATGCAAGCAGCTTCTAAACATTTAACGCCTGTAATATTAGAATTAGGAGGTAAGAGTCCCTGTATTGTTGATGAAACCGCCAATATTAAAATTGCTGCAAAGAGAATTATTTGGGGCAAACTTATTAATGCTGGACAAACATGCATAGCTCCTGATTATATTTATGTACATGAACGAGTAAAAGATCAATTGATTAAAGAAATCATTCATTATGCTGAGGAAATGTATGGTAAAGATTTCAAACAAAGTAACTATTATCCGCGTATCATAAATAACGAAGCATTTGATCGATTAATTAAATTATTAAAAGATGGAAGTATTTCTTGGGGAGGAGAGCATGATAAGGAAACTAAATACATAGCGCCAACAATTTTAGAAAATGTATCTTTAGAATCGGCTACCATGAAAGAAGAAATATTTGGTCCGATTTTACCAATATTTACTTTTACGGATATTGAACAAGCCATAAATTATATAAATGAACAAGAGAAACCACTCGCTTTATATTATTTTGGTAGTAATGAAAACTTGAAAACAGTAGTAAAATATACTAGTTCCGGAGGTATTTGTGTAAACGATACCTTGTTGCACATAGCCAACCATCACCTACCTTTTGGTGGAGTAGGGAACAGTGGGATGGGTAAGTACCATGGTGCAGAAAGTTATACTGCATTTAGCAACAGACGTTCTATTTTAACAAGCCCAACCTGGATTGATTTATTTTTTAAATATCCACCATTTAAATTTTTCAACCTAATTAAAAAAATAATGTAACATGATCGAAAATATTTTTAATCCTTGGCACCATGTTTCTGCAGGTGATAAATTGCCAGACATTGTAAATGGCATTATTGAAATACCAAAAGGTACTAGAGCGAAATATGAATTAGACAAAGACAGTGGTTTGTTAAAATTAGATAGAGTTCTATATTCATCTGTTTACTATCCTGCCAACTATGGTTTCATTCCACAAACATATTGCGAAGATCATGATCCATTGGATATATTAATTCTATCGCAAATAGATATTGTGCCACTTTGTATTGTGCCTGCTAAAGTTATAGGTGTAATGAGAATGTTGGATAATGGAGAGGCCGATGATAAAATTATTGCCGTAGCCGCTGGAGATCCAAGTGTGAGCCATATTAATGATATATCAGAACTTCCACTTCATTTTATTTCGGAAATGCGAAACTTTTTTGAGGATTATAAGAAATTAGAGAAAAAAACGGTTGTAGTAGAAGATTTTCTAGATAAAAAAACAGCTATCAAAATATTAGAAGATAGTTTCATTATGTACAAAGAATATTTTCAGAAATAATATTTTTAATGATGAGTAAAAATATATTTTTATTGTTATTTTTTTTATTATATTTTCAAACAACTAACTCTCAAAACATTTTGAATAAAGATACATCAAAGTCTATAAATCCACTGATATGTGATCCTGTGGAAGGAATATGTGAGCTTCCATCTAATTCAAAATTGGAAGAAAAAGTAGTATTAAAATCTATTAAAAAGCCTATTCGTGTACTATATTTTACGGATCCTATTTGTTCAGCATGTTGGGGAATTGAACCACAATTACGAAGATTAAAATTAGAGTATGGAGAGTATATTCAAATAGAGTATTACATGGGAGGATTATTACCCGATTGGTCTTACAACAGTGGAGGCATTAGTAAACCTAGTGACGTTGCACATCATTGGGATGAAGTAAGTAAATACTATCAAATGCCTATTGATGGTGATGTTTGGTTAGAAGACCCTTTACATTCATCGTATCCTCCATCTATTGCATTTAAAGCGGCTCAAATGCAAGATGAACAAAAGTCATTACTCTTTATGCGTAAAATAAGAGAGATGGTTTTTTTAGAAAAGAAAAACATCACAAAATGGGAACATATTAGTAAGGCAGCGATGGAATCGGGTTTAGATACAATAAAACTAAAATTTGATTTAGAGAATGGCGCTAAGCTTAGTTTCCAAAACGATTTAACACTAGCTCAAAATTTTGGAGTTCGAGGTTTCCCTACCTTATTTTTTGTAGATGAAAGCAATACACCTTTGAAAGTATATGGAGTTAAGCCTTACAAAGTTTTTGAAGATGCCGTATTAAAATTAAAAAAAGATGTAACAAAAAATAATTATAGTGTAAAATTGTTAGATTTATTTTCTAGATACAAAACTCTAACAAGTAATGAATATGCTGTATTAACAGATATCAGTTTTGAAGAAGCAGAAAAAGAATTGGCTTTACTGCAGCAAAACGGACATTTAAATAAATTAAGTACGAAAAACGGCAATCTCTGGAGCCTAAAATAATTTTTTTCTTCTTTTAAGTGATATATGTAATTAATCACTTTGCATCTACAACAATTCTCATATTATACTTTGCAATTTTGTTTTGAGGAATTTTCATTCATTGATGTTTCTCTAAACAACAATTAAAAAATATAATTATGAAGAATTTTTTACACAGTATTGCGATACTAATTACACTATTTATTCTGCCCTATAGTAGTAAGTCGCAAACAGCTGTACCACTAGGTGCAGCAAGCCCTTTTGTACTGTATTCTATCTCTGGGCCAGTAGGAAATACAGGCGTTTCGTTAATAACAGGCGATGTTGGAACCAATGGCAGCACAAGCACTGGTTTCGGAAATATAAATGGATCTTTCCATGATGCTGATCCTGCAAGTATTGCAGCAATGGCTCCTGTTAACGCGGCATATATTTCTATGGGTTTACAAGCAACCACACATGCAATGGCTGTGTTAATTGGTAGCGGACAAACTTTAGTGCCAGGTGTTCACGAATCCTTAGCACTTACCACTCTAAATGGAAATTTGTTTTTGGATGGATTAAACGATCCGAATTCTGTATTTGTAATTAAAGTAAATGCAGCTATGAACGTTGGTACAGGTGCAAGAATTCATTTGTTAAATGGAGCACAATCTTGTAACGTTTTTTGGAAAATTGGTGGTGCATTAAATACATTACCAGGAGCACATTTAGTAGGTACTTTTATTGTTGATGGTGCTATTGGTTTAACAACTGGAAGTAAAATTGATGGTAGGTTATTATCAATTTCAGGAGCCATACAAGTAGCAAGTACCGTAGCAACTGCACCTCGTGGTTGTGGTTCACCAGTATTAACTGGACCTATCTTACCAACTCTTGGTGCAGCAGAATGCTTCACTTTACTTACAGGTGTAGGCCAATTAACCAATACAGGTATCACACATGTTGCCGGTCATATCGGTACACAAAACGGTCCGCTTACAGGATTTAATCCTTTGTTTGTAGATTCTATACATGCTGTTCCAGATGCAATGACATTTAATGGAACTGTAGCCATTACAACCTTATATAATACATTGCTAGCAATGCCTTGTGAGATTACACTTACACAACCTTCACAATTTGGTAGAAGCCAAGTATTAACTCCACATGTTTATTGTTTATTAGCAGCTACTCAAATGCTCGATACCATTTTCTTAGATGCACAAGGAAACGCAGATGCAGTATTTGTTATAAAAATTGCAGGTGCTTTTACAACCGCAACTTTTTCTAATGTAGTACTTAGAGGTGGCGCAAAATCGAGTAATGTTTTTTGGGTAGTGAATGGACTTGTAGACGTTTTACAAAACTCGAATTTTATAGGAAATATTGTAGCTACGAATGGTGGCATTAGTTTATTAGATATTAATTTTGAGGGAAGAGCATTTACAACTAATGGTGCAATTATAGTTTCAGATTTAGATCTTAAACTTCCAAGCTTGAAACCTGCCATTGCAGTTACGGGGTCTTTGGTATTTTGCCAAGGAGACTCTTCTGTACTTACAGCAACTGCAAGTTCAAATTATTTATGGAGTAATGGTGCAACAACCCAAAGCATTGTAGTAAAAACTGAAGAGTCTCCTTGGCAAAATACCAAAGAC
>JAGVEE010000063.1 GCA_020058405.1 Sphingobacteriales bacterium | reverse complement strand
ATTTAGTCTTTAGACTAGGTACTTTAGATTTTGTTATTTAGAGTTTAGAATTTAAAATTTGTTATTAAGAATTCAAAACTACACTTGTTATTGCATCCAACAATCCAATATCATCTGCTCTCTCCGAAACTGCATGCACTTTTATTCCTTTTAAGGTTAAGGCTTCGGCTGTACTCGGACCAATAGCTACTACTTTTGTATTAATATTTATTAAAGATGATGAGAAAGCGGTTACGTTTGATGGGCTCGTAAATACGTACACATCAGCATTTGGTAATTCCACATTTTCTACTGAACTGGTTTCATAAACATCTACTTGTTCCACAAAATGGTGGCGAGATAAAATGGATGAAACCGATTGTAATGATTGAACAGCTTTCGGAAAAATAATTCGCTTACCGTCTGCAAACTTGCTTAAAAATTGTGCAGCTACTTGCATAGGGTCCGATGATTTTCCAGAGAAATCTACTTCTACTCCTTGTTGGTAAATTGCCTTTTCTGTTCCCGGTCCAAACGCTGCATACTTTACTTCATTTGATAAAACTGGTGCTTGTTTAAAAAAATGTTGCACAGCATTTTTACTGTTAAAGAAAATAATCTGTGCTTCACTATAGTCTTGTTTAGGTAAAACAATCGTTTTAGTTTGTATTCCCGAAATACCTGTAAGCACTGCGTTTGCCGTTTCCAAACTTGTTTTCAAAAAAGAAACTTCATTCGTATTTCTACTAATAAAAATATTTTTTTCTTTTAATGGATTAGTATTTAAAATTTCAAGTGCTCGCTCAGCCATTCCCTCTGCGGTAGTAGATTCTATGTATAATCGCTGTGGTATTTCGTTTGCTTCTTCGGCTTTAGAAACCCAAAGTTTATAAGTATTATTTTCAAAAATTGCGTAAGCACCTAAAGGCATGTGGCAACCTCCTTCAAATAAATTCAACAGCTTACGTTCAATACCTATACAATCTTGCACATCTGTTTGATGAATGCCTTTCAAAAATTCTGCTAAGTTTTGGTCACTTTCTCTTATCTGTAAAGCTAATACACCTTGAGCGGGTGCTGGAACTATTTTTTTAGGGTTTACTTCATAAACTATTAAATCCGATAAATCTAATGCTAATCTGCTAACACCTGCTTTTGCTAATAATATAGCATCAAATTGTCCTTCTCTTAATTTCTGAATTCGAGTTGGAACATTTCCTCTGATGTCTTTTATTTCCACATCTTTTCTGAACGAAAGCAATTGAGCCTTTCTACGTGCAGAAGATGTTCCAATAATTGCATTTTTTTTGAATGAAAATTCGAGTGTTCCGTCGTATGCTTCTTTGCGTATTAAAATTAATTCTGATGGATCTTCGCGTTCGGATACTGCTGCAATTACAAGGCCTGAAGGAGACACTGTTGGTAAATCTTTATGCGAATGTACAGCTAAATCGATCTCATTTGCAAGCAATGCATCTTCTAATTCTTTGGTGAAGAATCCTTTACCTTCTAGTTTATCTAAACTTAAATGTTGAATCTTATCGCCTTGAGTTTTGAAAATTTTTATTTCAACTTCTGATCCTAAAGCAAGTAAGCGATCTTTAATATGATAGGCCTGCCAAAGAGCTAAATCACTCCCACGTGAGCCAATTGTAATTTTAATTTGTTCCATTAATTATCTCTGCACCTTATTCCTTTATTAGAATGTCTTTTGCCATTAACATTGGAATACTGATGTATTTTTTTTCCATGTAATTTAGTACTTTTTCCAATACTTCTCTTGATTGTTCATCAAGTTCGTTAATGTCTTCTGCAAATACTGAATTTATAGCGGTATTTCTGATATCTTTTATTTTCTGAGGAACAACTTGCATGGCCAACTCAATTTTACGTTGGCGCACTAATGGACGAAACTCATTGATATTGGTTTCAATAATTAGTTCGGCATGGCATAATTCGCCATAACGCTCATCCATGTTACGTTTTATGGTGTCTTGTATGCTTTCAATATTGATGAAATGCATTGGGTTATTTTCTACCACTTCTGCAGCGGTATCATTCGGAATGGCTAAATCTAAAATTATTTTTTTTGATTTCTCTCCGTTTAATAATCCTTTGTAAAGTTCTGGTGTAATTATTGGCTCTGTAGCCGATGTACAGGTTATGATTACGTCAAAACCTTCTTTATAGGATTTCAATGCTTCTAATGGCATCGCCTTTCCTTCTAGTTCTTTTGCTAGACTCTCTGCTTTAGAGAGCGTGCGATTAAACACTGTAAAATTACTTAGCTTTTGTTTCTTTAAATATTTTGCAAACAGTTGGTTTGTTTCTCCTGCACCGATAATTAAAAAACGGGTACGCTCATTAATATCTACATTTCTTAACAACCTGTAAGCTATAGAAACTACTGAAATTGGCTTCTCCGAAATTTTTGTATCTGTATAAATCTCTTTAGCGGTTTTAACCACTCTGTTCATACATAAACGCAAAAAATCTCCCGTAAATCCCCATTCTTTGCACTCATCATACGAATTACGCACTTGTGCTAATATTTCTTTTTCACCTACCACCAATGATTCTAATGAGCTAGATACTCTCATTAAATGAACTAATGCAGCTTCGTCTTGGTAAACTGATGCTGATTTCTTAAGTAAATCTGAATTTTCAATTTTTTGATTCGATAAGTGCTGTATTACTTTATTCAATACATACTCATTTATGTCGGTTTCTAAAGTAAAAACCAATTCCACTCTGTTGCAAGTGCCGATGTAAAAAAGTTCTTGAATGTTTAACTCTTCTTTCAAAGCGCTCAACACTCTCTTTTTTTCTTCAGGTGCTAACACAAGTTTCCCTATCTCTTTGAGCTCTAAGTTCTTGTGCGTAAATGCTATAATTCGTAGATTTTTCAATCTTAT
>JAGVEE010000241.1 GCA_020058405.1 Sphingobacteriales bacterium | reverse complement strand
GTTTGGCAATAAAGTAGCAGTTGCAAATACAATTCCCATTACAGCTGCCGAAGCGCCTAATGCTTTAGAAGTTTCTACGGTGCTACTAAAATAAGGAAATATATTATAGCACAACACGTAAAATAAACCACCAAAAATACCTGATAAAAAATAGGTGTAAATAAATTTCTGTTTACCTAAATATTCTTGATATATATTTCCGAACCAATACAATACTAACATGTTGAACAGGATGTGAAAAATACCACTATGCAAAAACATGTAGGTAATAATAGACCACGGTGTGTAGGCTAATGTTTTTAAGTTTGATGGTAACATTAAAAACTCTCGGATGATGTATTCAACCGGGTTTGGTAATTGTAAGAGTAAACAAAAAACATTCACTACTAAAGCAAATACAAAAACGATTACGTTAATGAGGATTAGCCTCATCATTATATCTCTTTTAAAAAACATTAATTTCAAATCGTTTAATATACTGCTCATATTACCTCCATCTAGAATCTTTAGTTTTCCAATATTTTATCAATATAAAACCAAAAAGCATTCCGCCTAAATGTGCAAAGTGTGCAACATTGTCGCCCGGATTATTTTGTATGCCACTGTAAAGTTCAAACAAACCATAAATTATTACAAAATATTTTGCTTTCATTGGCAGAAAGAAAAAGATGTATATCATGGCATTTGGTAAAATCATCCCAAAGGCTAGTAATACACCAAACACTGCACCCGAAGCACCAACAGTTGGAATATTTTCTTTTACGGTTATTAATTCATTTACAATACTAATTGCATTTTCTTTAAATGGAATCGATGCTGGATTACTAGTCCAAATGTTCATTAATTCAGAAAAAGTAGGGCGATAAATATTGGGCACATCGTTTAGCACAAAGCTCTCAAATGCAGCAGGAGTTGGATTAGCAAAGAATGCATTTGCCGCATTTTGCAACTGCGAAATTTCAATATAATTTACAAATGTGTGTAATAGAGCAGCACCTAAACCAGTTACAAAATAATAGATTAAGAATTTTTTTGGTCCCCAATAGTTTTCAATCACTGCACCAAACATCCAAAGTGCAAACATATTCGAAAATAAATGCATGAAATTTCCATGCATAAATAAATGTGTAACTAATTGGTGGGGTTTAAAATTTCCTGAACTTGGGTAATACAAAGCCAGGTAATCTTTTAAATCGATTTGCAAACTGTTTTGCAACACAATAGTTGCAACAAAAAACAATCCATTAATTATTAATAGATTTTTTACAACTAATGGTAAAACCGAAAATCCTTGTGGTCTATAATTATTCATAAAAGCATATTAACCAAAATAGCTAGCAAGCTCTTCAATGCTAATGCGCACAAAGGCAGCCTTGCCGTTTATTCCGGTGTTTGGTAATTCGCAAGCAAATAATTCATCTATTAAATGATTCATTTCTTCTTGACTTAAATTTTTTCCTGCTTTAATAGCAGATTGTTTTGCTAAAGAACGAGCAAGTTGTTCTTTTTGTTCAAACTTTTGTATTCCCGACTGTTGTTTGTAAGACTCGAGTAAGCCCATTAATATTTGTTCTTCATTGCTTGCATTAATTTCTGCAGGCACCCCGTGAATTACGAAAGCGTTTTTGCCAAACTCTTGTATATCGAATCCTACTTGTTGCAAATCGGGTAAAAGCATTTTTGTTAATTCGAAATCAGAAGCATTCATATGAACGCTTTGGGGGAACAAAGATTGTTGGCTTGTACCGGCATTGTTATGAAGCGATTCATAAAAGCGTTCGAACAAAATACGTTCGTGTGCAGCTTGCTGATCGATCATTAAAATCCCATTTTTTATGGGACTCACAATAAACCGTTGGTGCAATTGAAAAGTATTACGCTCGCTTAAGTCGGTATGTTTAGTGTTTGGCTCTTGGTGTAAAATGCTTTGTTCTGCTTCTTCTGCAGGTTTTACAATTTCATATAAAGCTTCCCAACCGGCGTTGCTACGAGGCATTTGCGTTTGCCCTGGTACATAGCCAGATTGATGACGTTTTTCAAAAGGATTAAAAGTTGGATTCACTGCGATGGTTGGAATCCTAATTTCGTCGGTACTTGGGTTAAAAGGTTTTAGATTACTGAAACTAGATTCTGTATTAAAATCGATACTAGGGCTAACGCTGTATTTACCAAGTGAGCGTTTAACCGCTGCACGTAATATGGCATACACCAATTTTTCATCTTCGAATTTAATTTCCGTTTTCGTAGGGTGTACGTTTACATCAATATGTTTAGGATCGATATCGATAAACAACACATAAAAAGGGAAGCTATCTGCACTTAAAAGTTCTTCGAAAGCATTATTTATGGCGTGGTTTAAATAAGGATCTTTAATAAATCGCTTGTTTACAAAAAAATACTGTTCTCCTCTGGTTTTCTTAGCAAATTGAGGTTTGCCGATGTATCCTTCAATGGTAATAATATCGGTACTTTCTTCTACAGGTACAAGGCGCTCGTTGTATTGGTTGCCAAATATTGCAGTGATGCGTTGTTTGTGGTTGCCAATGGGCAAATGAAACATTTCTTGTCCATCATGATGCATACTGAAAAATATTTCAGGATGCGCTAAGGCTTGGCGTTGAAACTCTTCAATTATATGGCGAAGCTCTACTGGGTTCGATTTTAGGAAGTTACGGCGAGCAGGAATATTGTAAAATAAGTTTTTGATGGAGATTTGAGTTCCATCGGTCATGCTGCAAGCCTCTTGTTTATTGATCTTAGAACCTTCTATTTCAATAAGAGTGCCAGTTGCTTGGCTAGCCATTTTAGTTTTAAGTTCTACTTGAGCAATGGCAGCAATAGAGGCCATAGCTTCGCCACGGAAACCCATGGTGCGTATCTCAAACAGGTCTTCGGCTTTACGAATCTTAGAAGTGGCATGTCGCTCAAAGCACATACGTGCGTCGGTTTCCGACATTCCTTTGCCATTATCAATAATTTGGATGAGGCTTTTGCCTGCATCTTTTACGAAGAGTTTTATTTGAGTGGCGTTCGCATCTATAGCGTTTTCCAAGAGTTCTTTCACGGCGGATGCCGGACGCTGAATAACTTCTCCCGCTGCAATCTGGTTCGCGACCGAATCTGGTAATAAATGAATGATATCCGACATGTTTCTTTAATTCAAGATTGTGGAGAAAATAAATTCCTCTTGTACTTGATGTATTTGTTAGTTTTGCAAATATTTACAACAATTACAAAATTACATTTTTTTAGGGGCTTTGATATGCTGAAGACGATAATTAGCGCACTCTTTTTATACATTTTATCCACAACACAACTATACGCTCAAGGCCTTGATACTGCAGGTGCTGGCAGATGGGCAGATTCATTGATGAGAAACATGAGCCAAGACGAAAAAATTGGTCAGTTGTTCATGGTGGCGGCTTATTCTAATAGAGATTCTACTCATTTAAAGGAAATTAAGAAACTTGTACAAAATTATCATATCGGCGGATTGTGTTTTTTCCAGGGCGGACCTATGCGCCAAGCACAACAAACTAACCTTTATCAATCTTTAGCAAAAGTTCCATTGCTTATTTCTATTGATGCCGAATGGGGTTTATCTATGCGATTAGATTCGGTAGTTCGTTACCCTAAACAAATGGCCATGGGAGCAATTGCTGATAATCAACTTATTTATGATTTCGGTAAGGAAACAGCACGCCAATGCAAGCGAATTGGAATCCATTTAAATTTTGCACCTGTTGTAGATGTGAACAACAATCCAAAGAATCCGGTAATTAACGATCGTTCTTTTGGAGAAGACAAATATAAAGTTGCAGCCAAATCTATAGAGTACATGAGGGGCATGCAAGATTGGGGAATACTTGCCAACGCAAAACATTTCCCGGGACATGGAAATACGGATAAAGATTCGCATCTCTCTTTGCCAACCTTAAACAGAACAAAAATACAATTGGATTCAACCGAGCTTTACCCATTCCGTGAACTTATAAGTAGAGGCATAGGCAGCGTAATGGTAGGGCATTTATTTGTACCAGCCATTGATAGTTCTAAAAATATTGCATCGAGTATTTCTAAACCAATTGTTACAAGTTTATTAAAAAACGATTTAGGTTTTAAAGGATTAATAGTTACCGATGCCTTGAACATGAAAGGAGTGAGTTCGTTTTTTGTTCCAGGTGAAGTGGATGCAAAGGCATTACTTGCCGGTAACGATATGTTGTTGTTTACAGAGAATGTTCCGAATGCTTTTGTTGAAATAAAAAAAGCATTGGATTCTGGATCCATCAGCATGAAAGAAATCGATGAACATGTTTTTAAAATATTAGTGGCAAAATATTCTGTCGGATTAAACAAATATATGCCGGTAAACATGAGTGGAATTTATGAAGATTTAAATTCTAACGATGCAAAAAGTATTAGCATGAAATTGTATGAACATGCCATTACTTTATTGGAGAATAAAAATAATTTAATCCCATTTAAAAATTTAGAAAGCAGAAACATTGCAGCCTTAAGTATTGGAGCGGATATTTCGAACGAGTTTTTATCGATGTGTAAAAACTATGCAAATATTACTCCATTTGCCATGAAAAAAGATGCTTCTTTAAATGATTTTGATTTTTTGGAGAAAAACTTAAATCAGTATAATACCATTATTGTGGGTATACATGATATGAGCAGAAACGAGTCTAAAAATTTCTCTATCAGTAAACAAACAAAGGATTTTCTTGGCAATTTAAGCAAACATGCAAATGTTGTATTAGTAGTTTTTGGAAACGCCTATAGTTTAAGAAATTTTGAAAATTTGGCTCCAATTGTATTGGCGTATGAAGACAATGATTTTACGAGAAGCCTTGCAGCACAAGCATTGTTTGGTGGCATCGCTATAACAGGTACATTGCCAGTTACGGCATCTAATGTTTTTAAAGGAGGCGATGGATATGTTATTGAAAATCCGATTAGGTTAAAATACACCTTACCAGAAGAGGTTGGTATATGTTCTAAATGTTTGAGTAAAATTGATGAAATTGCTATCAAAGCAATTGCAGAAAAAGCGACACCAGGATGCCAGATTTTAGTAGCAAAGGATGGAAAAGTGATTTATCAAAAATCATTCGGTTATCATAGTTATGATGGTGCTCAAGCAGTAAGTAATTCAGACTTGTATGACATTGCTTCGCTCACTAAAATACTAGCTACAAATTTAGGAGTAATGCAAATGTATGATGATGGTAGTTTAGATTTGAATAAAAAGATTTCAAATTATTTGCCTTATATGCGTAAAAGTATAAAACGTTATATTCATGTTTCGGAGTTTTTAACACATAGAGCAGGTTTAATTCCTTTTATACCTTATTGGAAAGAGTCCTTAACATATAATGATGGGCAAGTAAGTTACAGCACCGACTCGAGTTCTTTCTACTCAATAAAAGTAGCAGAAAATTTATTTTTGAGGTATGATTATCCCGAAAAAATGAGACAGAAAATGTTGAGTTCGGAACCAAAAGAGCTAGGCAAATATGTATATTCTGATTTGAGTTTTTATTATTTGAAAGATGTGGTTGAACAACATTATAAACAAGACATAAAATCTTTTACTCGCAACAATTATTATTCGAAATTAGGCTTGAAAACGATGGGCTATAATCCGCTCGAACGATTCCCTAAAAACAGAATTGTGCCAACAGAAAATGACACTACGTTTAGAAAGCAGTTATTAGATGGCTATGTACACGACCCCGGAGCTGCAATGCTAGGTGGTGTTGGAGGGCATGCAGGTTTATTCTCTAATGCAAACGATGTGGCTATACTTATGCAAATGCTATTAAACAAAGGAAGCTACGGAGGAGAGCAGTATCTTAAACCTAGTACTGTAGAGAAATTTACGGCTAAATATTATCCAAATAATCGCAGAGGTTTAGGCTTTGATAAACCAGATGCAAACCCTAAAAATTCTCCAACATGTGCTTCAGCGTCTTTATCAACTTTTGGGCATACAGGCTTTACAGGTACTGCTACATGGGCCGATCCAGAAACTGGATTAGTGTATGTGTTTTTATCTAACAGAATTAACCCTAGTGCTGAGAATAAGAAACTTGTTGAAATGAATATTAGAACAGATATTCAGCAGGTGATTTATGAATCGATGAAGAAATGAGTTGAAAAAGGTATTAAGTATTAAGTATTAAGAAACTAGTACAGACTCTTAATTCTTAATACTTAACTCTTAATACTTAATACGAATACTTCCTGCGCCATTTGTTAAATAAAAACTTATACGAATGGTCGAAACTCTTGGGGCCCATTTCGGCGTATTCGATTTCTAGTTTTTTGCAAAGTGCAGCTTCCTGCTCCATAAATTTTTGGAGATTGATTTTTTTCTTTACAAAAAACTCTTCGAAACTCATTTTTATTTTTTTAGGTTGATGATCATATCGTCTACTAACCCTGGCAAATCGAAATCGTTTTTCCAAGCCCAATCTTTTCTTGCAAAACCGTCGTTAATGCTCTTCGGCCACGAATCTGCAATTGCCTGCCTTGGGTCTGCACTTACGTATGATATTTTAAAATCTGGCAAGTGTTTTACAATTTCGGCGGTTAAACTTTTTGGGGTAAATGACATGGCTGCAACATTGTAACTCGATCTTATTTTTACATCGGTTGCGTTAGCATCCATAATGCCAATGGTTGCTTTTATGGCATCTGCCATGTGCATCATTGGTAGTTCTGTGTTTTCAGATAAGAAACATTCGTATGAATTGCTTTTTAATGCTTCGTGGAAAATGTGTACTGCATAATCTGTTGTACCACCACCCGGTGCCGACTTCCATCCGATTAAACCTGGATAACGTAAGCTACGTACGTCAAGTCCGTATTTCAAAAAGTAATATTCGCACCAACGTTCGCCTGCTAATTTACTGAAACCGTACACTGTGTTTGGATCCATAACGCAATACTGTGGAGTATTTTGTTTGGGTGAGTTTGGTCCGAAAACTGCAATAGAACTTGGCCAATATACTTTCTTTACACCATACTCAATTGAAAAGTCGAGTATGTTTAATAAGCCTTCCATGTTTAACTCCCATGCTTTCTTTGGTTTTTGTTCTCCAACCGCAGAAAGCAAGGCAGCTAATAAATAAACTTGGGTAGGTTTATATTTATCGAAGATTGCTTTTAATCCTGTTTTATCTAAAACATCCGAAAATTCAAACGGGCCTCCGTTTAATATATCGTAATTTGGTTCTTTAATATCTGTAGCAACTACATTACTACCACCGTAAATATTTCTTAACTCGTTTACTAGTTCCGTTCCAATTTGACCGTTAGAACCTATAACTATAATCGTTTCTTTCATTTGCTTATGTTGTATAGGCAAATGTAAAATATTTAAACGAATTAATAATGTACTGCAAAAGGTAATTTATATTGCTGATTTTTACCATTTTCCGAATAACATTCGATGCTTAATACATAGGTACCCGCAGGTACTAATGAACCATTGTTAGCTAAATCCCACTTTACCATACCCGAATTGCGGATACTTAAGCCATGCATTACTTCTGATATAAATGCCCCTGAAACACTAAATACTTTAACATTCATAAACACTGTTTCTCCTTCTATATTATAATTTATTTCTAATGCAGTTTTTGAGCCCTCTGCATAGGGTTTTAATAGGGTATTGCTCAACCAAAAATCTTTTTGGACTAGCTCATTTTCTTCTGCAAACTGTGAGTTTGTTCCTGTTGGGCTAGCTCTTCCAATGTTATCACTTGCCGATGCCCAATTTTGTAATTTATTTTCAACCTGCTGCATTCGCTTTCTCTCTAAACTTCTACCCTCCACATTTTCCAACCACGAATAATGCAAGCTCTTATCATAAACAAATTCATCAATTAAAAGTTCTTCTTCGTTAATAATACTAATCACTCCAGCATCGTCTGGCATACTTGGCACCTTTTTACATACTAACAAATGCTCTTGTTTAGGTACTGTGTACCAATTTAATAAATGCTCTGCATTTAACGTAAAAACCCTGTATTCATTAGGCTTGATGTATTTATTTGGATTGTTATTATCAATTTGATCTCTTATCGAATATCCCTCTTTCCCGTTACTCAACGATACATCCTCAAGGTTTATTATTTTATCACTTGTATTGTAAATTTCTATAAAATCAAATCCATTTGGCTCGGGATTAAATAATATCTCAGAAACCAACAATTCAGATTTTTTCGGAATGTATTTTTTATGAATAGTCAATATCGTATCTAACTGCATTCCTATACAATTCAAAATCCATAGCTGTATTTTTTGCGCGTCACCCTCTTTTAAAGTAGCTCTGTTTTTTAAAATCAATTTACCTAGTTCATTAATTTTGTAATCAATAGCTTCGCCATATTCAGTTTTTACTACAACTTCTACAGTGCTGTCAAGCTGTTCATTTATGTTTAATTCAATTTCATCATCCGAAACAAATAAATAATTTTCTACAGCAAAGCTCGGGAAGGTATAGTTGGTTATACTTTCATTTAATCGGCCAGGGCTACCACCCTTTTCATTTAAACTTGCTTGCCATGTGTGTTTGCTATTACAATTCCATGTGTTGTGTATTTTGATGAACGAATAACCCCCCTCTTGTTTTTCTTTAGGCATATCGTTCACATTATAAATTACTCTGTCAATTAATTTTCTGTCAATTGATAATAAACTGATGGTATCTTCCTCGTTACCCAAGCTTGGTAATTTATTTACAGGAATTACTCTTACAGAATCACTCCAACTATATCTATAGTTTTTATTGCATATAATTATAGCTTCGTTTGCTTTCCAGTTTTCCACTTCCACAAAAATCGTATCTTTTGTATCGGCAATATAAAAGCTTGTGTATGGAATTTCATTTGATTTGTTGTTGAACAATTCTAAGTACTCGCAATCTGGTAAACCCCTGCTTGGACTTGGGTCTGCCATGATTTCTGAAACTGCAATTTCATCCTCGGGTTGCTCTATTTCTAGTATTCGTATTGGATAAATAATATTGGTGTCATTACGTCCGCAACTTGGGATGTATTGGCAAATTAAATTATAATTCCCTGCAGGTAAAGCGTTGTTAAATGTTAAAGTTGCTCGTTCATAATATGGCGAATCTAGCTTTACTTCTTGCGGAAAAAATAATTTAGATTTTACCCCTACAAAGTATAATTGAGCTGGGTTTATTAAATAACCTTGCACAGGTTTACTAAAGCCTACACTAAATTGTTTATTGCCGCTATTTCTAAAAAACTTCACAGACAAATCTCTTTTATCCGCAAAGAAATCGGCACTGGTATTTTGTAAACCGGGACTTCCACCTCGTTTATTAGTGGAAGCTGTCCATCTGTTTATTTCATTACATCTGGTGTAAGGGTCAATTAATTCTAAGCTCCAACCTCCATCTGTTTTTGTAAGATCTCTGTACCATGAATTTCTATAGCTCACCCTATCAATTAATCGCCCTGCTTTATTAAATAAGGTAACAGTACTTGCTGTATTACTTAAACTTGGGAAGGTATTAAAACTAAGTACCGTTCCGTATTTTTTTAACTCAAAAGAGTCGGCAGTTGAGCCCACTAATATATACTCGTTTGGTTTTAATATATACGAAGGCATTATTAATCGAGTAGTGCCAATATTCAGTACATACGAAGATAAGTTAATGTAATTATTCGTAGTGTTAAATAACTCTATATACTCCGCTTCTGCTAATGCAATGGCCGGGCTAGGGTCTATCATCAATTCATTAATTCTTATTAAACTGGTATCATCATCATTTCGATATATAAATGAAAATATAGACTCGTCTAAACTTATACCATTACAAGTTTTAATAGTATTTAATTTAAATTGATAGGTATTGTTGTTTCTAAATTTTGTATTAAATATTAAAATGTATTCTGAATAATAATCGTTTAACTTTACTATTTTCTTGGGATATAAAGTAGGTTTGTTTAGCTGGTAGCTTTGAAGTTTGAGACTGGCTGAACTATCTGCAGATGTATTAAAACGTATGTAAATACTAGTATCGTTCAAAAAATCAAATTGATATACATAAAAGGAGGATTGTTGATTCATTGTCCATAATGAATTTATTTGACCAGGGCTACCTCCAGATTTTTCTGCACTTACTTCCCATACATAAATTCCTTCGCAAGTTTTGTTTGCTTGTGTGCATTCTAAGCTATAACCACCATTGGCTTTACTTTTATTTTTATACCAAGTAGTATTGTAATTCACTTCATCTATAATCGTACCATATTTATCGATTATTTTTAATAATCCACCAGTGTTTCCAACACTTGGCCAAGTGCTTAACCCTATTACATTTCCAAATGGTTTAAACAAATTAGTATCACTTGCTTTGCAAAAAATTACGAATGAATTTGAATTGAGCGTATAAGGTTTAAGTTTAATGTTTGAATTGCCATTTACGAATACCCAGTTTTCTAAATTGATATCTGCACTACTCGCATTATACCATTCTATATATTCGCTTTCTGGCAGATCTATTGCCGGGCTAGGGTCTGCCATGATTTCAGAAATAAACACATCATTGCGGTTGTAAGTTATAGGGGCTATGTAATTGTATTGTATTAAATACGAACTGTCGTTTTTATTGCCTAACATATCTGCCAATGGAGGTACTTTTAACTGCAATCTGCCACCAATAATTCTGTTGTTAAATACTAAGTGAATTAGTGAGGTATTTACTGCGTCTTTGTAAATAAGTTTCGGAGTATATATATTATTTAATTTATAGTTTGATGTTTGATAAATACCCAGGGTATCTATTTCTTCAGAAAACAACAATGTTATGGTAGAGTCTTGAATTTCTATATCATTATATTCCGGAGGGAATGTGTCGATTTCATATGGATAAATTTGAATATCATCTATCATAAATTTATCAGCTCTTGTAGATGTATGTTTTACCGAGAGTCCGAAGAAGCTTGAAGAACGAAATGTTCTGTCGAAGCAATTTCCTTCAGAATCCCAATTGTTTTGAGGGTTTGTTCTGCTATAGATTTCCCAATACCCATCTACTCTGTGTATCACATAAAACCACACCCGTAAAGTGTCAGGCTTAGTTCTTATTTTCGGAGGACCGTCTATAATTTTAGTAATGCTCTTCCCATTTTTTCGATACAAATCATAGGAATCTTGCGAGCCCGTTTCGCCAATTTGAATAAAATACCCATTTCCCGAGCTGTCTAAATTTGACTTATCAAAAGCCAAGTAAATTCGCAGCTGATTACTAGTGCTGGGGTCTGTATTAATTTGTACATAAAACTCCCAACTGGTATTTAATAAATAAGTGTTTGGAGTGGCCATAAAAGCAGTATCGCTTCTATGGAATGTTTTGCTTTGTAATTGTTTGTTTGTGTTTACAATAAAGCGTCCGGTGTCTTTTACCCACTGCGGATGATGAAGTACCTCTCCATCGCTGAAATTCTCTGCCACCTGACTAAATGCAAAAGAATTCAAAAATATTCCGACCATCAACAAAATCTTTCTCATATTTGCAAAGTTTTAGAGATAAAATGAGAATTGGAACTGCACTTATGCAGGTTTTTATATGCAGGATGATAAATGCAGGATGATAAGTGATGGATGATATATTAAGGATGACACATACAACAAAACGATGAAAATAGCTGTAGTTGGCGCAACCGGCCTTGTAGGTACCATGATGTTAAAAGTGTTGGAGGAAAGAAATTTCCCTCTAACAGAATTAATTCCTGTAGCATCTGAAAAAAGTGTAGGCAAAGAAATAGAGTACAAGGGCAAAAAATACAAGGTAGTAAGCATGGATGATGCCATTGCAATGCGTCCGGATATTGCACTGTTTTCTGCAGGCGGAACTACATCGTTAAAAGAAGCGCCTCGTTTTGCAGAAGTGGGCACAGTAGTTATTGATAACTCCTCAGCATGGAGAATGGAGCCAAATATTCCATTAGTTGTGCCCGAAGTGAATGCATCAGTATTAACAAAAAACGATAAAATAATTGCTAACCCAAATTGTTCGACCATACAAATGGTTGTGGTATTAAAACCATTACACGAAAAGTATAAAATTAAAAGAGTGGTAGTTTCTACTTACCAATCGGTTACAGGTACTGGTGTTAAAGCCGTAGATCAATTAATGAACGAACGCAAAGGTGTTGCAACCGAAATGGCCTATCCATATACAATTGATTTAAATGTTATTCCTCAAATTGATGTTTTTACAGAAAACGATTATACAAAAGAGGAAATGAAGATGATTAATGAAACCAAGAAAATTATGGGCGATGACGCAATTCGTTTAACGGCGACAACAGTGCGTATTCCTGTAATGGGCGGGCATTCTGAATCGGTGAACATCGAATTTGAAAATGAATTTGATGTTAATGAAATTAAAACCTTGCTTGCAAATTCTGATGGCATCGTATTACAAGACGATCCTTCCACATTATTATACCCAATGCCATTAACTGCTCATAACAAAGATGCTGTATTTGTTGGCAGAATTCGTAGAGACGAATCGCAAGATAAATCCCTCAACCTTTGGGTGGTTTCAGATAATTTGCGAAAAGGTGCTGCTACCAATGCTGTACAAATTGCGGAGTACTTAATAAAGAATAATATTGTAGCTTAAAACAAATAGATTTTTAGTAGGTTTATTCCGAATGGAATCTAGCAAACATAAAATAGCAGTTGTAATTGGGGCAGGCATTGCCGGAATTGCAGCTGCTATTCGTTTAAATGCCAAAGGGTATGAGGTAACAGTTGTAGAATCTAACTCTTATCCGGGTGGCAAATTATCCGAAATTTCTGGCAATGGATTCAGGTTCGATGCAGGACCCTCTTTATTTACAATGCCCCATTATGTTGATGAATTATTTCTGTTGCATAAAAAAAATCCTAAAGATTATTTTCAATATGAAAAATTAAAAAACACTGGAGTGTATTATTTTACTGATGGTACAAGAATGGTTGCCCATAGTAATTTAAATGATTTTGCAAATGAGCTTGAAGACAAATTAAACACCCCCGCTTCTGCAGTTTTTAAATTTTTCAAAAAAAGTAAAACTATTTATGACATTACTTACCATGTTTTTTTAGAACGAAGCATACATCAATTAAAAACATATTTGCGTTGGCCAACTTTTTTATCAGTACTTAACTTTCATAAAATTGATGCCTTTAAAACCATGAATGAAAGTGCCGAGCAACTATTTAAAGATAAACGGGCTCAACAATATTTTAACAGGTACGCAACCTATAACGGGTCTAATCCTTTTAAAGCACCAGCTACCTTACATGTTATTCCTCATTTAGAACATGCATACGGAGCATTTATTCCAGTAAAAGGGATGTATTCCATTACCACTTCTTTAGTTAAACTTGCCGAAGAACTTGGTGTAAAATTTTTATACAATACCAAAGCCCTTGAAATTTTACATCATCAAGAAAAAATTAAAGGCATCAATATTATTAAAAACAATTCTACCGAAACGATTAATGCAGACGTAGTGTTTAGTAATATGGATATGGTGTATACCTATCAAAAATTATTGCCAACATTTAACCCGCCAAAAAAATTAATTAACCAAGAAAAATCAAGTTCAGCTTTAATTTTTTATTGGGGAATAAATAAAAGTTTTGATGAATTAGATTTACATAATTTCTTTTTCACATCTGATTATAAAAAAGAATTTGATGCAATTGATAAAGGAAGTATTTGTGATGATCCAACAGTATATGTAAATATTACTAGCAAAGAAGTAAAAGCAGATGCACCAAGCGGAATGGAGAATTGGTTTGTTATGATTAACGTGCCGCACAATAACGGACAGAATTGGGATGAGTTGATTGAACTTGCTCGTAAAAATATACTTAAAAAATTATCAAAAATGTTGAAGGTAGATATTGAGCCTTTAATAAAATTTGAAGAGCAATTAGACCCTAGAAGTATCGAATCTAAAACTTCTTCATTTAAAGGCGCACTGTACGGCAATAGTTCAAATAATAAATACGCTGCATTTTTACGACATGCAAATAAGAGCAATAAACTAAAAGGTTTGTATTTTTGTGGAGGCAGTGTGCATCCCGGAGGAGGCATACCTTTAGCACTTTTATCAGCAAAAATTGCAACTGAAACTTTATAAGATGATTAAAAAAATAATTTCTGAGAAAAAAAATGTTTCCATTGTTTTAATAATTCTATTCCATACCATAGGTTTAATAGGCTTTAGCAACGAGTTGTTTGCAGAGATATTTAAATCTCTTGTGCCATTGCATTTATTGTTGATGTTGGGCATTGTTTTGTGGAATAACGAATCGTGGAATAAGCATTTTTGGATGTTTACGCTAGTGGTTTTTACAGTATCGTTTTTTGTTGAAATGATAGGCACTAACACCGGTTTAATTTTTGGCGAATACAATTATGGATATACGCTAGGCTGGAAACTTTGGAATACACCATTAATGATTGGGGTTAACTGGTTTCTATTGGTATATGGAGTAGGGTGTGCATTGAGTTATTTTAAGATTAAAAATTGGGTGCTAAATACTACAATTGCGGCAAGTATTTTAGTGGTATTAGATAGTTTAATAGAACCTATTGCTATGAAATTTGATTATTGGCAATGGGCTGATAATAGTATTCCTGTACAAAATTACATCGCTTGGTGGGGCTTGTCATTTATATTTGTATTGATATTCAGCAGATTGCATTTTAACAAACAAAACTTTGTGGCGGCAATTTTGTTATTAGTTCAATTTCTGTTTTTTATACTCTTAAATCTATTATGATTACTTTTGGAAAAAATAAAGAGATGTTGAATTTACAAGTAACTGTCGACCAAGAATCTGGTTTTTGTTTTGGAGTTGTATATGCCATAGAAATGGCGGAGGAATTACTCGAAGAGCAAGGATATCTATATTGTTTGGGTGATATTGTACATAATGATGAAGAGGTTGAGCGCCTAAAAGCAAAGGGCTTAAGAATTATCAATCATGATGACTTAAACAACATTAAAAACGAACGTGTGCTTATACGTGCCCATGGCGAACCTCCCGAAACTTATAAAACTGCTTTAAAAAACAATATTATTTTGATGGACGCATCATGCCCTGTTGTGCTAAAATTGCAAAACAGAGTAAAAAACTCATTCGACGATCAGGAGAAGATTTTTATTTATGGTAAACATGGTCACGCGGAAGTAATTGGCTTACAAGGTCAAACAGACAATGAGGCAGTAGTTTTTCAGGATATAGCGGAATTAGACGGGATAGAATTGCCCTCTAAATTCACTTTGTATAGCCAGACCACTAAAAGCACAGATAAGTTCTATGCCATTAAAGATGAATTATTAAAACGAGGGTATGATGTAAAGGCAAATGATACAATTTGCAGGCAAGTATCCAATCGTGATGAAGAATTGAGGATTTTCGTAAAGAATTATGATAAGATAGTATTTGTTTCAGGTAAGAAATCATCTAATGGTAAAATACTTTATGAT
>JAGVEE010000069.1 GCA_020058405.1 Sphingobacteriales bacterium | reverse complement strand
TATCATTCTCATTTATACACAATTCAACAATCTTTATAATACCATTAGCATCCATGTTTAACTCTCGTAAACCGGATAAAGCTATTGTGTAAATACGCGAACGCTGATTTTCAGGCTTGCCATTTTCGGCTAACCATTCAGAACAAACATCCATTAATCTATATTGGCTCATATCAATTTATTATTTCACGTATTTTTTCTATAGGGTTCTGCTTATTCATATAAGGAGCAGTAGCCATCAAAATAATATCATTCACAATGTTTGGGCCAATATTCAAACCCTCATAAGGATCAATCGCATCATAAGCTATTGCTAATTTCAACAATACTGGACCTTTTGTGTCTTGTGTCATTTTAGGAAACAACATCTTAGTCCCCTCTATTTCATAAACACCTCTACCGCCCATTACTGCTGATTTCAAATTATTGAATATACCCCAATTTTGAACTCGCACCCAACTTGTTTTATCTTTCATCAAAGAAACCCACACAACGCCTATTTCGTGAGGTAAAATCAAATATGTTGAAGGCAATACAATATAATAAATATCTCTATCGCAATCAAGTACAGGCTCTAAAGATGTAAAAGTACTTACAAATGAACCATCTATTTCTTGAGTATCCTGTGAAGTATTCTCATACCATTGCTTCTTCGCAACAGATCCATAAGCATTTACAACAGCAGGAATTAATACCTGTATAGAAACTCTTTTTTCAAGAATTACTCTACATTGTTCCGCAATTTTATATAAACTTACAGCCATTATAACAACGATTTATTTTCACTTTTAAATTCATTAGCAAATTGCGACAAATCCTTATCCTTTAAATTACATCCGCAAAGTTGCAAATACACAGACAACACACGATTAAATGAAAATGCTTCCCACTCAAAATCTACACTACCAACAGGAGTATAAACCGGCACGTTATTTACAATAGTATATTTCCAAACAGGAACAGCCGGACGCTTCCAATAGTCCAACATAACTATACCAATATTTTTAGGCAAAAATCTATACTCAGATAGAAACTCTGTATATTTAGGAAACAACCTTGTAGGAGTCATCAATTCAGAAGCTTGAACTTCTCCCCACGCCTTATTCTCAACTAATTCAACAGGTCGCTCAACGCCATTATAATAAGCTCTAACACCTGCTGTATGCTGAAAATCATTCGGATAAGAACCGTAACCAGTTAAAGGATTTGGATTTATAATTGTATTCTTTAAAAACCAATCAAGATAATCGCTCGATTCGCCTGTTTTTAAAAAAACTAATCTATCCTCCTCATAAACTTGCAATTGAGCTTGATCTGCCACTAACGAAAATTGAGCAGGAGCTACAGTATTTCCGCTTTGCGATTTATTCATCACAAACTCTGCTGTTTTCTTAAATATATCAACGTTTACTGGCATCTAAATAGTATTTTAATTATCTCCACTCCCCATTTGTATAACAAAAGAAATTAACAGCACTTCCTACGCCAATAGGTAAAGGAACATTAATACCAAAACCATAAAAATATTCGCCCGTAGCAGGGTATAAGTCCATTACATTTGCACCATAATTAGCAACAATTTTCCTTGACCCAACAACAGCTGGTGGCAACTTGCAACTATCAAATGGCGACACGACAGTATCAACCGCATTTTGGTCTTTATCAAGCAAAGTAGCTAAAGGCTGTAGCCCTCCTGCAAAAGCTGTAAATATTCCAGATGTAGGAATATATGGTGGACCCATAACTCCCTGCTGACCACGAGCGCCACGCTCACACTTACATTCGGAAACACACCCCTTTTTACACATATTATTATGTTTTTAAGCTAATATTACAACTCTATATATCCCAACAGGAGCGCCTGTTGTTATAGTTATTGTTCCATTTGTATAATTTGTTATAATACTTGACACATCACTTGGTCCAAATAATGTCCAATTTGATGTATTATCAGCTCTAAATTGTATTTGCATGTGATAATCAACAAAAAAGTTTGGATCCCCTCCACCATCAACACATCCTCCATCAGGAGTAGAACATTGAGTTCTTGTCGCGTAAGGAATAACAATAGTAGCACCATCTCCAGAGTCAACTTCTTTTATAAATTTAAAAGCGTTTGTTCCATTTATACCAGGAGTACCTGTTGCACCAACAGCGCCATTACAAATATAACTTGTGCTTATAGATAAATTTGTTGACCCATCATACAAAACAACTTTTTGCCCACCTGTTGCACAATTCAAGCCTGCAGGTTCAGCAGTTACAGTAACATAGTTACCATTATTACCACTAGCACCTTGAATACCTTGCGCTCCAGCAGGACCAGCAGGTCCAACTAAATAACCTAAACCAATTACTCTTGATGGAGTATCAGAACTACAAGAACACGAATCGTTGCAATTTGATAAAACTTTTATCTTTTTTAAATACAAACAAACTTCATCTCCTAGACCACACTCGATAGAAAATTTCATCAAACTAACATACGACATTATCTCTTGAAACGTATTATCGTATTCATTAAATTTAACAGTATTTGTATTTCTATAAGCCTCTTTTAATCGCTCAAAAGTACGTACACAGCAAAGTATAGAGCAGATATACGCACAGTCAAC
>JAGVEE010000038.1 GCA_020058405.1 Sphingobacteriales bacterium | reverse complement strand
AGTTGCTCCCGTCCTTCAGCAGCTTCTTTTATAGGTCGTCCCTGTTTTCTTTTAATTTCCATATCAAATAGTGAATTTTAAATTATTCGCAAATGTAAGAAATTTATTTAATTGTTTAGTCAAACAGATAAATAATTTTATTTTTTTATTAAAAAAGCCGTGCTAAACCATAGCACGGCTTTTTTTCAGGTTACTTGAGTCCGTAATAATCAAGTTTATCCTCTGCCTCAATTTTAGAAGCGGTAATCTTGTCATTAAACATCTTTAGCGACTCAATTTCTTTAAGACGTTTCTTATTCTCTGCGGTCTTTAAAAAATCTCTTACTATAAGTATTGCTAAAGTTAATAACCCTGCCCCACAAAGCCATTTTAACCATGTAGGAATTATAGGTGTAGGTACTTCAACTATTTCTATTTGAGGCACATAAGGAGTATCAATAGTTAACACCTCGCCAAAATCATTTATGTTCATTCGTTTTTAAATTTTTCTATTAAATAATTACCATTTTCTAATTTTGTTAAGCACAAATCTAAGAATAATTGCTTTTTCTCCTTGAGATTAACCCGACTGCTCCATGTTTTATCTAATTTTGTTTTATCAATAACCATAGGCGGAAGTTCCATATTTCCATAGAGATTGTATAAAGTCATCAAAATACGCCTATTTGCTTTGACTTTTTGAGTAGCGATATTTGCGTCTTTATCACGCTCGGCAACACGAAAATTGTTAATGGCAGATTTACAACTCTGTGAGCAATAGGTACGGTTAGACCGCCCATGAAAAGGATTGCCGCAGTTGGGACAATTTTTTTCAATCATTTTATTAGTGTTTTAAAAAGTTATAAAAATTATTAAAATAAGTGCTTTACATTCAGATATTATTTATTTAAAATGTACTATATACAAATAAAATGCGTTAAAACGAACTTTGATACACTTTAGTTTAGTTTATTCATTACTTGGTAGTTCTGTACTTTCGTCATTCTTTGCGCCTAAATAATTTGCACCTGATACAACCTTTGTCCCTGTTTTTTTCTCTAACAACCGCCGAGAATCGCCCGCTATCTCACCACCTTTTGCGGCGGCATCGTGATTTTCATTAAATCCTTGTGCATCTTCTTCTTTAACAATAATTCTTGTGGCTTCTTCGCCCAAAGCGGTAAAAATTAACTCAATGGGTGTCATGTGGTCACGCAAATTCTGACGGTCTAAACCCTTCAAATCTTTATGCTCATTTGGTGTTAAACCGAATGTCCCTTTGGCAATTGTAGCAGTTAAAATAGCATATTCTTGATTCTCCTTAACACCACGTTGTTTCCATTCGTCGGTTAATTCTTTCCGCGTCTCAATAGTTTGCATACGACGCTTTATCCATTCATCACTATAACCTTTAGCCTTGTACAACTCAGCTTGTCGCTCGGTCAAAAGTTCGGGATTTTCTGCCTCATCAATCGCCTGTTTACCAAGTGACGCAAGCCATAATTTTAACGGCTCTGCCTTTGGCGAAGGTACGGACATAATAATTCTAAACACCCCCTCAGTATTGGCGCAATCGGTTTTATAGTTTTTCCCGTCTAATCCTTTCATTTTCAGTTTTCCGCAAAGTGCGGAAACCTGCGGGTCACGCCGTTTCATAGTATCCCAATAATTAGACGGTTTTGGCGAATCCGTCAAAACACGAATAACATCAATGACTGAAAAGAACCATTCGTCATTATGCCAAACTTTTCTAATCTCCTTACCCTCAAAGGGGGTCAATTCGTTTTCCATTTTTTTATTGTTTTGCAATACAGTAAATGTATCATTATAAATATGCTGCGGTCTGGTAATCATATTACCAATTAGCGTATTAACGTTATCAGATGGGATATACCCTGTTAATACTTCGCCTGTACTCCTATCTATCCAATCATGCCCGCGTCTAACCCATTTCCATTTTGCGTATCTTTCCTCTATACCATCAATTTCCTGTGAATTTTGGTCTTTTATATCCTCTGAAACATCTTTTTTTAGTCCAATAGGCTGAAAAACTCGCAATCCTTGCATGGCTGTAAAAATTACATCTAACGGTTCTATAAATGTCACAAACCCCTTCTCTGTTTTGGTAACAATCTTCGTAAAATACTTAAATAATTCTGTTTCTGCCCCCTTATCTGCCTTTCTTACGTCTTGTGCCTTGCTTGATGCAGTAGGTACTCTTTTAAGCCATTCATTAACTAATTCATCAGCGGCGACTTTACTTTCTATTAGGAAGTGAAAATGAGGATGATATGTATTTGTTTTATTATTATATGTACATTCTAATTTTCTAATCCCCACTAATTGCCAATCCTGTTTCCCTCTTAAATGTCGCTTTTTAAAAACTTCTTGCACCTCTTTACATGATTTTAGCATAAAATCAATAGTTTCTCTCAATTTTTCGCCTGTGCAATTCGGTAGTGTCAACGTAACAAAATGCTTGTCCTCCAACTCCGTAAGTGGGACATGATAACCTTTTATTAAATTCATCGTTCTTATCCTGTTACAAACAGAACACCAACGATTGTTACAATACTTACCTGTAATTTTGTTACCTACTTGAGTTAAAGTATCGTTACAGTAGTATGTATTCCAATAAGATTTTTTAAGGTTAGAATTAAGACTTGCAAGATTAATTGATAAGGGTACTGTAAAGGTTTTAGCCCTGGCTCGCTTAGCCAAAAACCCCATTGTAGTTGGTTCAACTTTTGAGTTTGTACCGAGTTGTGCTAATGTATCAAGAGAAGCCGTGTCAAATGCACCCATAGTAGTATTTGTTTAGAAGTGAACAAATACTTTTTCCGTAGCGACATTGAGCGACATGAGCGACATTGGGTTTTTTACTCACTCCCTCTGCTTGTTCTGCAATGGTCAACACACACGTAAATAAAAATAAAAAAATGCTCCATTTTGACAGCACGGAGCAAATGCCCTTTCTGTATTGCGTCGCAATCGTCGGTCGTGAGACATAGGTTGCTCCCCAGCAGAGCCTATGTAATATTTTTATAATTCTTTGAAACATGAACATCGCGTTGTTTGAGAACAACACAGTCAGCAAGGCAGGAAAGCAGGAGAATTTCTACAAATAAAATTTGCAAAATCGGAATAAAGATGTTTATCTTTGTCCCATAATTCAGTT
>JAGVEE010000070.1 GCA_020058405.1 Sphingobacteriales bacterium | reverse complement strand
TTTTTCGATACTCCATACTCCCCCCGTGCTGTATCTGCGTTTCACAATACCAATATTTTTTACATAATATTCTTCTTGTATATAGTCGCCTGCAGATTGACCTTCATTATACATGTGTATTACATCATAGTACATGGTATTATCTATAAGTATCGAATCGTAATTGTTTAATATAAAAAGGGTATTCCCCAAATTATTAAACCTATTTTGTGGGTCATAAAACAGTCTAATTGCCGAGCCATTTGTCCATCTTTGGTCTAAAACATAATAATAGCTATTAACACTGTAAGTTTGGGGCCGTCCATTCTGTGTTCTAACTATACCCCTGTTTTCAACGCGATACCAATGATGTTGGAATTTATTGTTAGCATCTTTATCATTAACTTCCCTTGTAAAATTATCAACAACCAGAAAAGTATCTCTTTCATTTGAAGCCGAATCCTTATATATCCAATAAGAGTCTTTTGGGAAGTACCAATATGATAAAAAAGTGGAGTCGTTGGGAATTAATTTCCGGGGTTCATCATCATTACAGCTTGCTTGTATTGATAAAAAGTAGGTTATAATTAATAAAACGTAGATAGATGCTTTCATATATAGATTTTTAGGTCACAAAGGGCGCTAAGTACACACGATGGTATACAAAGAAATACATTGTGCTCCTTTGTGTGCACTTAGCGTCCATTGTGACCAATCATTTGCACATTTATTTACTTACCCTTCGCAACCCCGCCTTCGCCTTACTCTCAAAACTATTCTTATACTCTTCGTTTTTCAATTTTAAACACATCGCATAATACTCTGCGGCTTTTGTTTTTTGTTTGCGAGCCTCGTATATATTGCCCATGCGGAAACAAGAACTTGCCGCGTATTGATAAGTTAATTCCGAGCCTTTGGCAATGGTAGTTGTATAAAAAATAATTGCTTGATCGGTGTTGTTGAGTGCTTGCTGTATGGTACCCATGCGGTACAAAAATTCTACTTTATCTTTTAAAAGTGGAATGTTTTCTAACTTTTTATCGGTGAGTACATCCAATGCTTTTTTGTAATAGCCACCATCAAAATAAAAACGAGCTTTAAGTAAAGTTAATTCGGGAGCATGTGTTTCAGAGGCATGCAACATTGCAGATTTATCTCGCTCGGAAATGGCTTGCCCACGTACTTTGCAGAGCCCTGCATAAGCATTGTACTTATCTATATTTCCTTTTAGTAAATAGTAGTAAGCAATTTTTAAATAAGAGTCTTTTACATTAAAATTCCCTTCGTAGTTTTTTAAATACGATTCGAAGTATTGCACCGCATCGTTATCAAATCTATATTGTTTAGCGCAAGCAAGCATGTAATCTAAATGGTAGAAACTGCAATACGCAGCAGACTTTGGTCGGTTTACCAGTAGCTCTATGGCTTCATCTCCATGTCCATATTTTAAAGCTACGTTTGCACAGATGTAAATTTTTAGCAAGTTGGTATTCGGGATGCTCGCAGTGTTTTTTGTTACCACTTCAAACAAGTTCGGATTGTTTTCTACACTCAATTGTATTACACTTAAAAAGAAAATGGTTTCCGTTTGGAAATGAGCATAAGGTGTGCTGGGCAATTTATTTTTTAAACGCTCCAACATCTCAATACCCTCTTGTACATTACCTTTTAGGCCGATGGTGCTCATGGCCCATTTGTATTGTTCGGGTACTAATCCTACTAATCCATAGAGCAGTGCAAAACTTTTTTGGTTAGGTAAAAAGTCGGGGAATTTCTTTTTGTTTTCTTCTAAAAGTTTGTATGCTTTTTGCAATTCGTAGGCACCGGTAACATACTCTTGATATTTAAAACGATTGATGCAGCTTTGTAAATTTATTTCGGCAAGAGAATATAAATACCAAGGTGAATTTTTTTGTTTATCGTTTTCTATCTTTAAAATATTTGTCGCTTTTTTATTTTTAAAATATTCAAAAGAAGCATTGGTTTCGGTAGTAAGAACTTTAAAAAAGTCGATGTAATTTTCGAGTAGGGTAACGATGTTATTATTGGGATTTATTTTTTTCTCGGCATTGAGTATGGCTTGGCCTTCGTTTAGTTTTAGGCTGATGATGCTTTGGTAAGCTTTTATGCAATTATCATTAAATGCAAAATCGGCCAAAGTAACATTGGGCAAGAGTATGAGCGCAAGTAAGTATAAGCGTAATCGCATAGGCGAAAAAAAAACGATTCCTTGAAGATAGGAATCGTTTTTTACATTGAATAATTATTTTTATGTAAACAGATTATGCTTCTGCTTCTTGAGGTACAAAGTTATCGTCAACTAATATACGTCCGCAATGCTCGCATACTATAATTTTTTTATGCTGACGGATGTCTACTTGGCGTTGAGGAGGTATTTGGTTAAAGCAACCACCGCAAGAATCGCGTTGTATAGTTACCACTGCTAAACCATTTTTAGCGTTTGTTCTTAATTTGTGGTAAGCAATTAATAAGCGCTCTTCAATGTCTTTCTCTGCTTTAGCCGCTTTTTTGTTTAACACTTCTTCGTCTTTTTCAGTTTCCTTGGTAATTTTATCAAGTTCTGCTTTTTTAATATCAAGGTCGCCTTGGCGTTCTACTAATGCAGTTTGAGCGTTCTCTAATACTTTGGTTTTGCTTCCAATTTCGAAAGTGTATTCTTTAATTTTCTTTTCAGCAACCTGAATTTCTAATCCTTGGATTTCGATTTCTTTGGTTAAAGCTTCAAACTCACGGTTATTTTTTACGTTGTTTTGTTGCTCTTCGTATTTTTTAATCAACCCAGTTGCTTGCTTCATCAAAGCTTTTTTGTTTGCGATGTTTTCTTCAAACTCAGCAATCTCTTCTTTAATTTTAGAAATACGAGTTTCTAAACCCGCTACGTCATCTTCTAAATCTGCAACTTCCATTGGTAATTCACCACGTATGGTACGAATCTTATCAATCGAAGTATGGATGGTTTGTAATTCGAATAAGGCTTTGAGTTTTTGTTCTACGGTTGCTTCCATTTTATAAATCTGTTTCTTTATCCATTACATACTGTAAAATACCGGATTGGTATTACATTTCGTAAGGCAGATGGCAAAGGTAGGAAATTTTTTTTGAATTTTTTCCAATAACAAATCCATCGTAAACTGCTCACTTTCATAATGCCCAACGTCGCAAATCAGTATTTTTCCTTCGGCATCAAAAAACTGATGGTACTTATAATCGGCTGTAACAAAGGCATCTGCACCTGCTTGCATGGCTTTTTTCAGTAAAAAGCTGCCCGAACCACCACAAACCGCTACTTTTTTAATCTTTTTCTCCAATAAAGCGGTATGTCTTACAACCGTAGCTTGTAAACCGTATTTCAGCAGCTCAAAAAAGTCTTTTTCAGTGCTTTCTTCTAGCAATTCGCCAATCATGCCCGAACCCACTTCTTGGTGTGCATTACTAATTTCGAGTATTTCATAGGCCACCTCTTCATAAGGGTGGGCAGTAAATAAAGCCCTTAACACAGCACTTTTTAATCGGCTTGGGAATACCACTTCAATTTTAGTTTCGGGTTCCGTGTGTAAAACATTGCGTTCGCCTATATATGCATTGCTGTGTTCGTTGCCTTTAAAAGTGCCATAACCCTCGGCATTAAAGCTACATTCGCTGTAATTTCCTATATGTCCGGCACCAGCATCAAATAAGGCATCGCGTACTTCGGCAGCCTTATCATGCGGTACAAAAGTTTGTAATTTACTTAGTAAACCTGTTTTAGGTTCCAAAATCTCCACATTTACCAAACCCAAACGTTCTGCAATTTTTGCATTTACCCCATGCCTCACATTGTCTAAATTGGTGTGGATGGCATAAATGGCAATGTCGTGTTTAATGGCTTTCATCACCACTTTTTCTATATAATTGCTTCCATTAAACTTCTTCAATCCGCTAAATACAATTGGGTGATGAGAGATGATGAGGTTCGCACCAGTTTCAATGGCTTCATCCACCACCGCCTCTATACAATCTAAACTGATAATGGCTTTTTTAATTTCCATTTCACCATTGCCCACAATCAATCCCGAATTATCATACGATTCTTGGTACGCGAGCGGAGCGATGGATTCGAGGTAGGAGGTGATATTTGAAAGTTGCATGTTGTGAGTTATTACAGTGTACAATGTACAATGTACGTTGTAC
>JAGVEE010000043.1 GCA_020058405.1 Sphingobacteriales bacterium | reverse complement strand
TATAAAACAGCTGTAAATGCTAATATGCACAGGGTTTCGCACAGGTACACTACTGCCAACCATTCTAATTTTTTAGCAGCTTATTATATAGTTGATCTTAGGTTGCAACAAGTTTTTGTATTTAAGAAACACCAATTTGTAGCTGCACTTTACGCAGATAATGTAACGAATACCATTTATCAATCAATACCATTCCAAGCCATGCCGGCAAGAGTGTTTGGAGTAAATCTTAATTATCAATTTAATCAACATTAATCTTAAAAAAATGAAAAAAAATGTAGTAAAAGTTCTTCTTGCAACTGTTGTATTTTTCAGTGCATGTACAAAAGATCCAGAAAATGCAAGTCCGGTATTACCCTCAGAAAATTTATTTAAATCGGGAGTATACATTGTAAACGAAGGCGGCTTTGGCTCGGGCAATGCAAGCATCGATTTATACAGTAAAGATTCAAATAAAGTGTTTAACGACATATTTACATTGGTTAACAATCGCCCACTAGGAGATGTGGCTCAATCTATGAGCATCATTAATAATAAAGGTTACATTGTTTTAAACGGTTCGGCAAAAGTAGAAGTAATAAATGCTAACAATGCAGTTTCCGTAGCAACTATTACTGGCTTCACTTCGCCGCGTTACATGGTAGCTAAAGATACTACACGTGCTTTTGTATCCGATTGGTTTTCTAACTCAGTTAAAGAAATTAATTTAACAAGCAATGCTATCGTTAGAAGCATAACAGTAGGTACAGGTCCAGAAGGTATGTGCATTGTAGGCAATAAATTATACGTTGCAAACTGTGGTGGCTACGATTTAGATTCTACTATTAGTGTAATAGATTTAACTAGCAACATAGAAATTAAAAAGATTAAAGTAGGCGACGCACCATTGGCAATACAACAAGATGCAAACGGTAATGTATGGGTACTTTGCAGAGGTAGCTACGGTATAGATTTTATGAGTTCGGATGATGATACCAAAGGCGCATTAGTAAAAATTAACCCAAGTACAGATGCAATACTTGCTACACTAGAAATTGGAGTAAAAGGCGACCATCCAGATAAAATTAAAATGAACGCTGCAAAAAATGCGATGTACTATTTAAGTTCATACAATTTATTAACTGGAGTATTTAAATTCAACATTACAGATGCTAGTGCTCCAACCACTGCATTTATTGCTGGCTACTATTATGGTTTAGGTTACGATAAAGTAAGCGACGAATTGTATTTAGCCGACGCAGTAGATTTTAAACAAAACGGATTTGTAAAGAGATACAATAGCGCGGGTAGTTTAATAGAAACGTACTCGGTGGGGATTATACCGAATGGGATACAAGAACAATAATTGAATTACGAATTACAAATTACGAATTACGAATGGTGGTTAGTTTCAGCAAGAAATTAACATTTGTGGTCTTATTTTTTAATAAAATTACAGACACGCACAAATATCACCGACGACAGAATAATTCGTAATTCGTAATTCGTAATTTGTAATTTAAAAGTAGGATTTTAGGTCTTCCACATACCTCCTAAACGCCTCTTTCCCTTGCTCTGTTATTCTGCAAATGGTTTGAGGTTTTTTGCCTTTAAAGGTTTTTTCTATACTGATGTAATTCGCTTGGCTAAGTTTTTCTAGTTGTACGCTGATGTTGCCTGCACTGGCATTTGTCTTTTCTTTGATGTACAAGAAATCTGCTTCCACCACAGAAATTAAAATAGAAATAATACCTAAGCGCAGTTGCGAGTGTAATAAAGGGTCTAAATCTTTTAACATATTATTTAGAAAAACCTGCGAAGGTAAAATGTAATTGAGCATAGGCACCATCAGCGTTTAAACTTGGCCCATCAATGCTAATTTTGTTTACATCTGTCCACTCACTTTCTATAGGAGCAAACATATAACCTGTTTTTAAACCAATGGCAAAAAACTTACGCTCGGTTAAAAATAAATCAGCCTTAACCCCAAAGTCCATTAAAAACTGTTCATTTTTTAAACGAGTACCTTTTTTGGGATTCGATAAAAGTTGGTTAAAGTTTTCGATGGTATTATCGTTTATATCAATAATCATAGTATGTGCGCCGATGCCTAGCATAGGAGCTAGCATTAGGTTTTTCTTGTTATATACTAAATATCCCAAGTTAAAAAAACCATACTCGCCCCGCACTTGAGTAGTGTAAGTGCCGTTATTCTTATCGGCCAATTCGTAACTCATTCCTTCGCCTCCAATAATTAATTTGTTTATATATCCGTGTCCGCCACCGCCAAATGCCAATATGTTCTCCGAAATTTGAGGTAAGTTATTGCTCGCAAATGCAGCATTTAAATTGCTAAAATTTTGCTTCATCAACCTAAATCCCAAATATCCAGAACCACCATACGTTCCAGGGCTTGTGCTTTGCGATTTTGCCTGCGCAAACATCAACATGAAAAATATTATCAATAACAATTCATGCCATCTTAATTTTATAGTAGTTCTCATCTTAGTTTTTATTTTTTTTATGTTGAATGCTTAATAAATGTCCTGGTATTAAATACGACACAAGGATGGATGCACAAAGCAATAATAACTGTACATCAAATGTATAATTATAAGAAACCACACCAATTACTATGCTACCAATTGCACCGTAAATAAGTGGTTTAAATTTTAATACTCCACCGGTTATAAAAGTAGGTACACCGTAAGCAACCATTACCAAAGGGTAGGTGTTGAGTCCAAGTTTACCCATAGAAAGTAATAAAACAGCCAACAACATACCGAAAGCAAGCCAAGTGTATTTCATTACATCGTCTGTATACGTTTTTACATATGGTTTTTTGTTCTCTTTAGATGAGTATATCATCGAAATAATTCCACCTAATGGCATTAACACCGCCCATCCAATAAAAGGATAAGCGAAGGAAGTGTTCAACAAAAAGTAATTTAATAACGCGGCAATTACCACGAAATACCCCCATAAAAGGAATAAAAAACCCGAGTCAGAATACTTCTGCTTGGTTTTGTTTATCATCTCTTCGATGAATGCGATGTTGTTAGTTACTTGGTTTTCCATTGTTTATACAAATTGATGATGCAAATATAAAGTAGTTTATAATATAAACCATATATATTTGAAATTCAATTTTCGAAAATTAGATGATTCGAAATTAAGACTATACGATTATACGACCGTAAGTCATTACTAGTTTGAGACTAAAAGAAATTTTATTGTGTACCTTCCGGAGTACTTCGAGCCCTTTGTGACCCAAAAACCTACACCTTAGCTTTAGCCAACGCGAACTTACTCACCAACTCATACGAGCCAAACAACATACCAGCGAAGAATAAATCGCCAGCCATGCCATTCCAGAAGAAAGGAATCGCAGCAGTATAACTCATCCATAAGCCGTCGATAGATCTAGAGTACATTACTCCGTTATCGCCCATCCATACTACAAAGTTGGTAATTATGTAGAATATTAACGATGAAGCTACAGACGCTCCAGCAATAGGAAGTACTTTTTTAGTGTTTCGTAAACTTAACCCTAAGATGGCAATTAATACAAATGATAAATATACCGATGGGTTAAATCCAAAGGGAATAAACAAATCCGACAGTAACATAGCTGCAATAGGTAATATAAAAGCTAATCGCTTATCTTGTAAACGTGCCGAACCGAATAATGCCATAGCACCAATTGCCGTAAAGTTTGGCGGGTGTGGTAAAAAACGAGTGGCTGCTGCCATTAATATTAAGGCTCCTATAGCTATTGTCGATTGTAAGTTGATTTCTTTTTTCATATTATATTTAAGCTGTTCAAAAATAAAAAAAATACTGCTTTATTGAGTATTATTTATAAACATTTATTTGTTAGAAAGTATTTAAAAATATCTTTGTCACATGCGTATCATCGGAACCATCCCTCACCCAGAAATGCGAATTAGCATTTTTAACATGAACCAAAAATACATCCTCAAATTAGAATGGGGACCCTTAGAGCAATCGTATAAATGGGAGGAATACGACTTTGCTAACCTCGAAGATTTTATAGCAAAAGTGAATGCCTCAACCTTGTTAACTAGTTCATTAGAAAGGTTTAAACAGATGTTATCTCAACTAGAAATATAAGTATTGTTAAGCGTTTGCAATAAACCTTGCACTAAGTTTTCTGAATCGCCAATACAACAATGCTGCCGAAATAGTTAAACCTAAAGAGAGTGAAATCCATATTCCGTTGCCACCCATTTTTAAGGTAAAGCCTAAATAATATGCCAAGGGAATAGAAATTATCCAATACGCCACAAAGGTAATAAGTGTAGGAATTTTAACATCGCCCATACCTCGTAATGCGCCTAAGCCAACAACTTGAGTTCCGTCTGAGAGTTGGAAAAATGCCGCCACAATCATTAAGGTAGAGGCCAATTCTACCACTTCTGTATGTTTCATATAAAACAGCGGGAAAGCAGTTCTACCTAAAATCATGATAATAGCCATTACGCCCATAAACAATAAAACCATTAAGTAACCAGTATTTCCGGCTCTTTGTAGTTGTTTGTAATTCTTTTCTCCCAATGCATTTCCTACTCGTACAGAAGTGGCCGCACCAATTCCGCTGGCTGCCATATATGTAGCACTGGCAATACTTATGGCAATTTGGTGAGCCGATTGGAAATTGGGTCCCAACATACCCATCATTAAAGCAGCTAATGCAAAAGCTCCAACTTCAAATAAATATTGAAAAGCAGTAGGGATGCCGTAATTTATAATTTCTTTACTAGCTGCCCATTTTACAAACTTGGTTTTGGCTTGGTGTAAATAGGGTTTAAAATTCTTTGATCGTAATACATAGGCCATCATTAAAATAGCCATTAAGGTTCGCGATATTAAATTGGCATAACCAGCGCCTTCTAACTCTAATCTCGGTAAACCCCAGGTTCCATTAATTAATCCGAAGGTTAAAAAGATATTAAAGCCATCGGCAATCAAGGTAATAATCATGGCTTGGCGCGTAAAATTTAAACCTTCTGCAAATTGCTTAAAGGTTAAAAATACCATTAACGGTACCATCGAAAATCCAATAATTCTTAAAAAGGGGAGTGCTTCTGTTACTACTACTGGCGCTTGCCCAAATTTACTAAGCTGCGTAGAAAGTAAATATATTCCTAAGAATACCAGTATTCCTGTTAGTATATTGATGAAAAAAGAATTCACCAAATACTTACCACATGCATCTTTATTATTGGCACCAAATTCTCTAGAAATATGTGGAGTTAAGCCGTAAGCAATGCCAATTCCAAACACCATAAGTACCGCAAATACACTAATGCCCAATGAGCAAGCAGCCAATTTCACCGGACCTAAATGCCCAATTAAAACAGAGTCGGTAATGTTTACTACAACATGGCCAACCTGACTAATAATTACAGGATAAGCGAGTAAAAAAGTTTTTTTAAAATGTGTTTTTCTGTTTTCTAATAACATTTCAGGCAGCGGTATAAAATTCTGTTTTCTCTGTGCTATGCACTCGAATAACGCCCGAAAGTACTAAATTCACAAGTATTCTGGAGGCTCTACGCCTAGAAATATTTATTAATTTGCAAAATTCCATTAAGGTAATGCGTTCGTTAGCGGCCAAGTATTCAAGCAAAGCTTTCTCTTTAGAACTAAACTCTATTAAGGCTGCTTCACCCTTAGTTTCTTTGCGTAACACATCAATTACAATTTTACTGGCCAACACACTTTTATCTTTCACTCGTATGTATGCCCAATATTTATCGTCTTCACCCAATGCATAATGTGGCTTCACATCGCTCTGTGGAATTTCTACTGCTAACACGATTACTCCATCAATTACATACTCTGTAAAACGTGGTTCTATTATGGGTCTACAATAATATGTTCCTGCTTTAATTAATTGGTATTTTTCTTCTTCTTCGTTCTTCACACCCTTAATACTTCCATCGTCCATTACCCCAACCAAAATGGTTCCGCCTCTATTATTTGCAAAGGCTACCATTGTTTTTGCAATTTTATGAACGTGTGTAATCGTTTTTTTAAAATCGAGTTGTACGCCTTCTCCTTCGAGTATTAATTTTTTTATGTTCATCGCAAAAACCTTAACGTATCTAAGATAGAGAACCGTATAAGAAATAAGTAGTAAGATTTATCAACACACGTTAAAAGCCCGAGAGTGGTTTTTGTTGTGCTTTGGTTAGGCGTATATATACCTCTGTTTTGGCCAATACATATACATCGCCTTCTTTCGATTTATATTTTACTTCGTGTATAAATTTATACTTACCAATACTGTTGAGCTCTTGCTCTGCTTGGTTTAGTTGATCTTCTGTAATGCTAAATTCCAAAAACAAATCTTGATCTGCCGGCCTCATGTAATGTATTTCGGCACTCTTTAACCATGTTTGTACTTTATAACCCTTGCGTTCAAAAATTTGCCAATACAAGATGGCATAAAAAGGGTCGCTAGCCGAAAACAATGCGCCACCGAAAATGGTGCCGTTCATATTCCTATTAAAAATACTTTTTTTGATGCGCACTATACAACTTCTATAACCTTTACTTATAGATTGTATGCGAATTCTGTTGAATACAAATGGGGGGTAAGCGTTTAATACAAATTTACCAAAACGTTCTGAGAGTATCATTCACAAAACTAAACAAAGCTTACCACATTTTTTCGAGTATCATCGCATGATCTTGTTCGTTCATTGCGTAAACTCTTCCGCTTGCTTTGTTGAGTGCTAAATTCTGAAGTATTTTTTGTGTATCCGCTTTATCAATATTTACCTCACTTAAACGAATAGGAGTTTGAATTTGTTGATAAAATTCTTCCAAGCGTTTTATAAATTCAGAAGCTTTATGTGCATCGTCGCCTTCATCAACATCAAAAACCATTTTACCTAAAAAGGCTAATTTAGCTTCAAACTTCGGCGCAAAATGTTTCATCCATGCTGGAAAAACAATCGATAAACCTGCTCCGTGTGCAACATCAAACAACACACTTAAACTGTGCTCATACAAATGCGAACCCCAGTCGCCATTACCTTTGCCGTTTACTAAACTTCCATTAAGTGCATTAGTAGCTAACCACATTATGTTAGCACGTGCATCGTAATCATCGGGATGTTCAATCACTTTTGGCCCATAAACAGTGGCTAATTTTAAGATACTTGCAATGTAATAATCAGAAAGAGGTGCGTTTCCTTTACCAAAGTATACTTCTAAACAATGTGCAATTAAATCGGCAATGCCATAAGCAGTATAATTAGCCGGCACGCTGTAAGTTAAGATGGGGTCGAGTATAGAAAGTTTCGGGAATATATGTGGCGAGGAGAATCCTTTTTTCATGCCCGCTGCATTGTCTTGCAATACGGTAGAAGAATTCATTTCTGTACCGGTTGCTGCAAGCGTTAAAATATTAATTAGTGGTAAAGCTTTCTCTGGTTTTTCTTTTTGCATGTAAAAATCCCACACACTGTGCTCTACGTAATAACCCATGGCAACAGCTTTTGCGGTATCTATTACAGATCCACCACCAATGGCAATTACCATGTCTGCACCAAATTCTTTAGCCATTTGTACTGCTTCGTCGGCATCTTCAAACAAAGGGTTAGATTTTATGCCTTCGTAGGTGACAGATTTAATGCTGTACATATTTAGCGATGAAATAACGCGAGCATATAAACCAGATTTTTTAGCCGAACCTTTGCCAATTAGCACAATTGCTTTTTTACCAAATAGGGCAGCCTCAGATCCAATACGATCTACTTCATTTTTACCAAAAATTATTTTTGTTGGGTTATGATAGCTAAAATTTTCCATGCACATTAATTTAGCCTAATGACAACTAAATGCCCTTTTTGTTTTTTATTTTGATTATTTTCTTACGTAATATACATTATCAAAATCCATATAGCCACGAGCCAAACGCAATGTATCACCAATAAATTCTATATACGCAGGGTAGTCTTCATTAAATTGTATGACCAAAGCGCTATCACCTTGTTGCTGCTGGTAGTCGTTTATGCCTTTTCGTAATACGTATGTACCTTCTTGCAACACTG
>JAGVEE010000324.1 GCA_020058405.1 Sphingobacteriales bacterium | reverse complement strand
GGTAGCAAATGCCAATGATACGGTCACTTTGCCAGTTGTGGAAGCTGGACTTGATTGTGTTGTATATAATAGCGGAGCGAATATACTTAAAATATTTCCCAATACTGGAAATTATATAAATGAACTAGCTATAAATACAGCCGTCACACTAGAGGCTGGTGCAACGTATGTATTTCAAGGGTTTTCAAGTACATTATGGATAGGGTATAAATCTAATGGTGAATTAGGTGCGGTTACTGGCATGGTTGATAATGCAATAGTGCGTGGGGACGGTACTACAGCTATTCAAAGCAGCGGTATATTAATAGATGATGATGATAATATAACAGGCGTCAAGTCTCTGGCTATTGGCAGCGTTGGCAATGATGTAATGATTTTTAGCCATGCATCATTCCAAGGATTGATTAGTACGTTTGGGAGTTTAGGTTTAGATATATACACAGCCGCAGGTAACAGAATTGAGATGGATGATTTTGCGGACGAATTTAATATAGTTTCATCTGGTAGTTTTTCAATTACATCCGACAATTTGCTAGTGACTTCAGGCGGTGAAATAACTTTACAAGATAATATCACTAATAATAATACTAAATTTTCTTTTTTTAATTCTAATCATTATACTAATAGCACAGAAGAAAATACATCTATCGTAAATATTACAGGGTTAGTTAGTAGCTCGATTTTAATTATAGGCGGTGGTGTAGCCGATGAAAACGCAATAACAACAGGTTATTTATACGCAGCTGCAAATAATACCACGCTTACAGGCACACAGATAATGCAGTGGAACACAACGGGCGTTAATGTAAGCACTGATTTTGCGGTGGGTACATCTACTTATAAATCCAGATTAACTGTGGTAGGCGGCTCAGGTGTAACGGCTGGACTTACTTTAGCAGATAGTGGCGTGTCGGAAGTAACACAAAGAGCTTATATAAAGAATTTACATTACTACACAAATACTGAGGAGCCGATGACTATTGTTGCTGGTCGCGTTACCTCATCCTCATCTTCTATATATTTTGGCGGTGGTATTTCTGGTGAAAATGCGGTTGTTACAGCTGAATTTTACGCCGCTGCAAATAATACCACGCTTACAGGTACGTTGAATTTTTTCTATACATCTAGCAAGTTTTATATGCAACAAGATGTAACGATGGCCAATAATAAAAAGATTGGTGCAGAAAATAATAATAATCTGTTGACTTTAATCGGTAACGATACAGCTACAACAGGCACAATGTTGCGCTTGTATGGCTCTACTCATGCTACAAAGGCGTATGACTGGGATATAGTTGCAAATGGAACTGGTAATCATATTCATTATGACTATAGTGCTAGTTCATTGTTATTGAAAACGGCTGAGGCGGATGCAAGCCCACAATTTAAATTCGATTTAAGCGGTGGCGATTTCACACTTTATGGAAACGGGATTATACTAAGTCGTTCTACGGGGGCAGGGTATATAGATTGGCAGAATGCAAGCGATGTAGACAAATGGATTTTCCAAAGAGCCTCCAGTGATGGAAGACTGTCCCTACATGCTTACAGTGGCACGGGTGCGGAAGGTAATTTTAACATAAGAAACGCAAGCGCATCAGCTACATACTCTCTAGGGGTTGATACGGAAAATAATCGTGTTGGTGTAGGATATACTGGCAGTGGTACTATTCCAACTGCGCTGTATGTCGTAGGTGGAACTAATGCAACCGCAGGGCTTCGATTACAAACAAATGAAACGAATGCAACAACAAAAGAAGCTAGAATTAAAGGTGGTCACTATACAAATTCTGAAGAACCTGTTACCATGATGATTTTACAGAGCGGAGCTAGTACAAATGTTCTATACATTGGCGGGGTCTCTGCTAGTGAAAACGTCATTACAACAGGTTATTTATACGCTGCTGCAAACAACACAACTGTTTCTGGTACTAATATAGCTTACTGGGATGTTAATAAATTCAGTATTGAAAAATCGCTTGTATTGACCAATGATTATGTGCAAGGATCTACCACCGGAACCGTTGGAACACCGACTGTAATCGATATGGCTGGTTACAGTCATTTTGAATACACAGCCGCAGGCGTTTCGTATTTAACTTTAACACCAGTAAATGGGCAAATGCTTTTTGTTACCGTTTCCGATGCGTCTGGTGTGTTGTATGTAAGTAATATGGGTAGTATTGGCAACTTGTCTCAAGGTGGTTATTGGATGCGTTACGATAGTGGTTTAGGCAATTGGTATGTATCATAAACTATTAATATTATGGGATGGGATTAACAAACCTTGCGCTGAAAGGAAAAGGCGCATTGAGTTAATGGCCTCTATGTATTCGGATTTTGATAAGTATGTAATATGTAAAGAAAACCTATTTGGAAATCTAAGTTTTAAAACGCTAGATTGGGAAGAGTCGAAAGCGAAAAGTATGGAATTATTCCCATTTTTAGAAGAGCGACATTTTAAGGGGATATCTATCCCGTCCGATTGGCTTAGATTTTATTATCTATGCACATGGGAAAAATGTCTTTACCTAGACACTGATACTTTATGTATATCGAAACCAAATTTAGTTACATACGACAAGTTTACTCATCACAACAATGGTGAGCATAGGATATACACGACTGAAAATTTAGCGGCGTTATATAATCCAACTTTAGAAGAGGGTGAGCGGATGAAAAATATTATTTGCGATACATACACTAACCCGTCAAAATGGAAAAAAGGCCGAATAAAGCCTACTATCTACGGCAAGATACACGAATTAAACGCCGATGGAATACAATTTAATCGCGAACATTTTACCCACGATGGTTGGTAAAATTATATATTTTAAACATGGCTAATTGCCATAAAAAAATACATAACAAAAAGGGAAACATGAAAAAACTAACAGTAACAAAAGAATTAGATTTTAAAGGCACAGTATTAACATATTTTGAATGGCTCAATATGTGCCTTGAACAGAATCCAGAAAATGGAAAAGGCATAAAAAATTCAAGGTTAACGTACAAGCTAACTGATATAATCACAAAAGCGCAAACAGAAAATAAAGATTTGATACTTTTTGAAGATTCGGACTTTGAATTTTTAAAAGCAAGTGTAAATATTGCTTCTTTCAATCCCAAATTGGCAATGGAAAAAGGTTATCAAGATTTCTTAACATCATTTGAGGGTGTAGAAACCCCAATAGTAGAGGTGAGTAAATGACGAATATAGAAATAGTCGAAGCGTTTTTAGACGCTAAAGAAAAGAAAAAAGCCATATACATAGAGGGCGTGGCGGGATGTAATATAGTCACTCATAAATGCAACGCTGAAACGCTACGAATAACAGAAACAGGAATAATATACATAGGTGGAACTATTATATCAGATGATATAAATATTCGCAGTTTTGAAAATATTGAAGGCTCTGTATTCTCGTTCGAATCAGCGGCGGAAATTCTATCTCTAACCCCACGGGCAGGGCAGATTGTATATAATGCAGATGGCTTTGGGTGCGTATCCACAGGGGTAAAAGATGAACAAGGGCGGTTAGTTGTTAAGACTGGGCAAGGAACGGCAACAGTTAGCGACTATACTAAATCCGATAAGATGCATCAAGGTTAATATTATGATACATAACATACATGGCTTAGAGTACGAAAAGATAAAAAATGGTAAGTATAAGTATAAACTACTTAGTGAGTTTAAATTTGAATTACCTTTTTATTTCCCACCGTTATCATCCAACTTTGTTAATATAATCAACGAATTTCTTTTGGTGAAAAAGGAATACGCTTGGGATGGTGCTACGTGCGCACTAGACACTGAGGATTTTATGCGTGGAAGTCTTATACATGATGTACTTTATCAATGTATTAGAGAAGGTTTAATCCCTAAGTCCATGCGCAAAGATGCCGATATATTACTTAAAACTATATGCTTAGCGGATGGTATGCCGAAATGGCGTGCGACTTATGTATAT
>JAGVEE010000210.1 GCA_020058405.1 Sphingobacteriales bacterium | reverse complement strand
TATTAAAAAATACTAATTTATCTGATGTTTTAACTTTGCAAAGTATAACACTTGCAACCAGTGCTGGTACTGGAGGGGTTAATTTACTTACAGATGATGGCGACCCAATAACCGATAATGATGATTTTTATTTATTAGTAAACTAAACAAAATGAAAAATAAAATAACAGCAATACTACTACTTACAAGTTTTTTAGCATTTTCGCAAGGCATTAAAGTTCAAAACCTACCAACAACAACAACAGGTACATTGAATGATTACCTAATTAAAGACTACTATACAGGTGGGGCAGGTAGTACCCAAAAAATAAAAGTATCTGATTTTATAACAGCATACCCATCTATTAGAGGTAATTCAGGTTATACAGGAAGTACAGGTAGTGCTGGAGTTGTTGGAGTAACAGGCTCAACTGGAGTAGTGGGTGTAACAGGTTCAACTGGATTAACATCATTAACAGCTATAGGAGCAGCACCAAACGCAAACGGTGCAACCTTAACGGGTACAGTTTTAAATTTAGAACCAGCATCAACTTCATTCGGTGGTGCTATTACTACTGGTACACAAGGATTTACTGGAGCTAAAACGTTTAACGCAAATGATTTGACGGTTAACGATTTAACTGTAGGAAAAGGCGGTTCTGCTATTTCAACAAACACAGCTTTAGGGGTTTCTAATTTATTTGGAAATACAACTGGGTCATTAAACACTGCTTTAGGCTATCAATCGTTATTAGTAAATACAACAGGTGTTAGTAATGTGGGAGTAGGATACAGACCATTATATAGAAATACAACAGGCGTTAGTAATGTGGGAGTAGGTTCTGAAACTTTGAGAGAAAACACAATAGGAAGCGGAAACACAGCGATAGGAGATAGGGCAATGCTTTCAAATATTGCAGGAAGTAAAGGTATTGCAATAGGTCAGGATGCAATGTTTTACGCTAATAGCACAGTTACTCCATTTGATAACAACAATATCGCAATAGGTTATAATTCGCTAAGGGGTTCTATCACTTCATCAAACAATACAGGAACAAACAATGTTGCGCTTGGGTACAACACGATGGTTAACAACACAAGCGGAGAAAGAAATGTAGCGATAGGCACTGGTTCTTTGACCGCTAATACTGGTGGATACAGCAATGTAGCTGTTGGATATAACGCATTGCTTTCAAATGTTGCAGGTGCAGTTAATACAGCTATAGGCGATAATGCCTTGACTTCTGCTACTTATGCGGATTTTAATACAGGGGTTGGTCAGTACGCTTTAACTTCTGCTACTACAGGTAGTTATAATACAGTTATGGGACGTAGCGCTACGTTTTCAATTACTACAGGTAGCGAAAATACTGTTTATGGATTTCAAGCTCTGAGCCAAAACGCTACAGGCTCATATAATGTTGCATTTGGGGTTAATTCTTTAGTAGCATCAACAGTATCCAACAATACCGCTTTTGGCTATAGGACAGGGGAATCTGTTACTACTGGTACGCCTAATCTACTGGTAGGTTATTATGCAGGTAATGGACTTTCTACAGGTGCAAGGAACAATTATATAGGCTATCAATCTGGGCGTGGTACTGGTGGCACAAATACAGGTAGCGACAATGTGGCTATTGGACATAACGCATTGTTAACTATTGAGAGTGGGGAAAAAAATACATCTACGGGTAACTACACATTAAAAGACCTAACTACTGGTGCGAAAAATACGGTTATAGGGTATAATACAGGTTTGGGGCTTACTACTGGAAGTTCAAACACTATAATAGGCGCAAATGTTACTGGACTAAGTACTTCATTAAGCAACAATATTGTTTTATCTGACGGGGACGGGGTGGTACGTATGCAAATTGACAACACAGGAGCAATTCGGTTTAATGGGGCTACGGTTACAACCGTCAACCCAACAAGCCCTAACAGGACTATAGAAATAAACATAGGAGGTACAATTTATTATTTACACGCTAAAACAACAAACGATTAATGAAAAAAATATTATTTATCATTGCTTTATTCGTGTCAATAGGCATGAGAGCGCAGGACACGCTAACAACGGAACAGAAGCAAACAGCTAAAACAGCTTTATTTGATAGCTACAATGTTGTTGTTGCTATCAATGCTTTGGGTGCACCAACAGCGCAACAAGTTGCTGAAAAGGCACGCAATGTTTGGCATTTACAAATAATGCTTGCTAAAGATTGGATGTTAGAATTGCTAACTGAAAACGAAGAAAATCAAATTAGAACGATTTTGAATTAGTTATGAGTAGTCACGAAGAAAACGTAGCAACAATAATTCTAAGTCCATTCGCTTTAATAACTGGATATTTTGGGCTTAATTTAGCAAACATAGATTTATGTTTCGCTATACTATTGAAGTTAGTGAGTATAATATCTGTCGTACTTATCATAGCTGTAAATTGGCGTAAAGGTATTAATCAAATAAAAGAGTGGTTCAAATGGAAATAGAAATAATATCTGCACTACAAAAAGTAAAAGATAAATACGGTATCGAGTTAGCGACTACCGTTGAGCAAATATTTAGAAACGAAACGAAGCACTTTAAGAGTGGTGGATTTGCTTCTACTTTTTCTGCTGGTATGGAATCTTTTTCAGATAAACAACCTTACGGGTGGAGTGTTGTAAAAAAGTTTTGGGAAAATAATCCAAGTTATGCGCCTATTGGGATTGTAGAACAAAAAGAGAATAATTCGGCCATGCTTGATTCTAGGGGAGTTCGTAAGTTTATAAAGTTCCCTACAATTGAAGCCTCAATAATGACAGTAGCTTATATAATAAATTCAAGAGGTGGCGATGGTGGTTCTTGGTTTAGTATAAAAGATATGCCAACTAGAACACGTTATAATTCTTATTTAAAAACAATTAAAGCAAGATTTGTAAAACAATTAAACTAACAATAAAATAACTATGGAAAATTCAGGATTTTTAAAATTAGGCAATAACGACTTTTTTAAAGCTTTATTAATGGGTATTGGAGCAATTGTATTAAGTGTTGGTGGCGATGCTGTATTACAGGCTGTAATTAATGGTGGATATTCATTCGATGCGATTCATTGGAAAGAGATATTGGCATCGGTAGCAGTTGCTATATTGACGTATTTAAAAAAACAATTTATCACCAATGGAGATGGCGATTTGTTAAAGAAAGACGAAGCTAAACTAAACGGATAATACAAATCCCTTAAATACATGAATGTTGCGTTCACGCATTGGCTTAGGCTTAGTGTATTTCGGGGGTTAAATTTATAAATTATGATAAAATATATTTATTTAGCCATTTGTATTGGCTTTTTTTCCTGTGTAACAAAACAGAAATGCAATGAGAGATTTCCGCCAATACAGCATGATAGCGTTGTTACTATTGTATCTTATATTGATACGGTTATTTACGATACTATTATTATTCCTGCTGGTGTGGTGTCAATACATGATACTATTCCATGTGGTGAATTAGAGTTTTACAGGGAGGAAACAAAAGGAGGATTAAAGCATACGATACACATCAGTAAAGGGGTGCTAAATTCAACGTGCAAGGCAGATTCTTTGGTGCAAGTGATAGATAACCTTATTAAACAAAAAGTAACGCTAACAAAGGCTATTAAAACAAATACTATTGAAGTTAAGACAAACGAGTTAACTAAGTTGCAAAACTTTTGGATTATTTCGGGTTACATTTTTTGGATAGCATTAATAGCAATAGCCATATCTGTATTGATAAAGAAAACATAATTGCAATGCTTCCTTATAGCACACTTTGCGATTCTTCTCAGAAAGCACATCATTAACTTGATGTGCTTTTATTTTTCATAAGAATACCAAAACTTTACCCATAAAAAAAGAAACTCAATAACAACATATTCTTTATTCATAATAGGTGGGTTATCTAATTTAATTAAAAATCCTATTCCCTGAAAATCTTTTAAAATTCCAAAAAAATAACGATGTTCTTTCATATTATTTATTTGTTATGTCTGCTTTTATTTTAAATAATTTTTACAGTGAAGATTAAACTGTTTTTTTGTTAATCTCTTAGAAACTGGATTTGTTTTATGAATTTCAAAAATACCGTTTTGTAAATCAGCTTCTATGTTAAAGTTTTTTTCACTTAATGCTTCATAACACATTGTGTAATCT
>JAGVEE010000244.1 GCA_020058405.1 Sphingobacteriales bacterium | reverse complement strand
GAAACCCATCAGCAAATACAAATAAAAAACAAGACGTTACACAAGCAGAAATTGATAGAGTGTTAGATAAAATTTCACAATCTGGTTACGAAAATTTATCAGCAAAAGAAAAGGAAATATTATTTAAAGCAGGTAAACAATAACATGAAAGTAAGCAAGAAAAAATCTATTTTCTTTTGGTTCATGTTCTTCATGAACTCTATAGCTATTGCTGCTTTATTAGTAAGTTATTTAGGCGCTTGGATTAAACCAAGCTTCTATTGGCCTATCGCTTTTTTCGGATTAGCATATCCGTTTTTAGTAATAATAAACTTTCTATTTTTTGTTTACTGGGTTTTTAGAAGAAGATGGTTCGCCTTGGTTCCCCTTGTATCTATTGGAATTGGATACAATACCATTTTAGACTATGTGCAGTTTGGGAATACTGCAATTGCTGATAAAGAAAATTCTATCTCCATTATAAGTTATAATGCACATTTATTTAAGCCCATCAAAACAAATAAATACGATAAAAAATCGAGGCATGAAATGTTGGAGATGTTATTGTCGGAAAAGGCAGACATATTGTGTTTTCAAGAGTTTTACTTCAGAAAAAAAGGTGCTTACAACATTAAAGACTCCATTCAAAAAATCGGTAATTACAAATACTTCAAGCAACAATTATTTGATTCAACAGAAAACGAACGCATGTCGCTTGCTATTTTTTCAAAATATAAAATAATTAATTTTGAAGTGCTCAAATTTTACGATCATCCGCATGCAAATATGTGTGTGTATGCCGATGTTGAATACAAAGGTGATACTATTCGAATCATCAACACCCATCTTCAATCCATCAGTTTTCAGCCAGAAGATTATGAGTATTTGAACCAAGTTAAAAATGTGGAAACCGATATGCAATCAAATAAACGAATTGGTGCGCGATTAAAAAAAGCATTTTTGTTGAGGGGTAGTCAGGCTGAAGAAGTGCGAGAATTAATAGATGATAGCCCTTATCCAGTAATTGTTACTGGAGATTTTAATGATACACCTGCATCCTACGCTTATAATGTTATTTCTAACGGATTAAAGAGTTCATTCCGTAAGCAAGGAAATGGTGTTGGGGTAACGTATAACGGCGCTTTTCCTAATTTCCAAATAGATTACTTGCTGTGTAGTAAAGAGTTTGAAGTCTGTAGCTACAAAATCATCAAGAAAAAATATTCCGACCACTACCCAGTAAAGGCGGAATTCAAATTAAGCAAGTAGTGCATTCGCAAAGTTTTCTCAATAATTAGTATGTTTGTTTATGAAACATAATATTAGTATTCACGATTCTTTAAGTAGAGAAAAAGTATCATTCGAACCTATTAACAGTCCATTCGTAGGAATGTATGTATGTGGGCCAACGGTATACGGAGAGCCCCATTTGGGTCATGCTCGCTCGGCAATTACCTTCGATTTAGTTTTCAGATATTTAAAATATTGTGGTTATAAAGTTCGCTACGTTAGAAACATTACTGATGTTGGCCATTTAGAAAATGATGGCGACGAAGGTGATGATAAAATAGCAAAGCGTGCACGCATAGAACAGTTAGAACCCATGGAAGTGGCTCAAGAGTACACCAACTCTTACCATGTAATGATGGATAAACTTTTTGTAATGCGCCCTAGTATTGAACCACGCGCAAGCGGTCATATTATCGAACAGATTGAAATGATACAGAAGATTGTGGATGCTGGTTTAGCATACGAATCAAATGGTTCTGTTTATTTTGATGTGTTGAAATATAATGAGAAAGAACCTTACGGCGAACTATCGGGTAGAGTGTTAGCAGACCTTATTGCACACGCTGGCGAAGAGCGCAGAACCTTAGAAGGTAAAGAAGAAAAGAAAAATTCATTCGACTTTGCTTTATGGAAAAAAGCATCTCCAGAACATATCATGCGTTGGAACTCTCCTTGGAGCGAGGGTTTCCCGGGTTGGCATATAGAATGTTCTGCAATGAGTGCAAAATATTTAGGAGAACAATTTGATATACATGGCGGCGGAATGGATTTATTATTTCCACACCACGAATGTGAAATTGCGCAGAGTAAAGCAAGTAACCATGTACACCCAGCTAAGTATTGGCTACATAATAATATGATTACCATTAACGGTCAAAAAATGGGCAAGTCGCTTGGCAATGCCATCAACTTATCACAATTTTTCTCGGGCGATCATCCATTATTAAAAAAAGCATATTCGCCATTAACCATTCGCTTTTTTATGTTGCAAGCTCATTATAGAAGTACTTTAGATTTTTCTAACGAAGCGCTTGAAGCTGCAGAAAAAGGCTTGATGAAAATGATTAACGGAATTCGTACTGCAAAAAGTTTAGAGTGGAATTCAGAAGGTGCTACTAAAATTGATGATGAATTAAATGCAGAAATCCTGAAGGCTTGTGCTGCTGTTACAGAAGGGATGAGCAACGATTTTAACTCAGCGAAAAGTATTGCAGAATTATATAATTTATTGAAAAGCATTAACTCAATTAAAGCAGGTATTATTTCAATTTCAGAATTTAAAGAAGAAACATTTAACCTGCTCGTGAATACTTTTATAAATTTCAACGAACACGTTTTAGGTATTTCGGATGTAAATATTAATAACGATGAACTCTTTATTCCGATGGTGGAAGCATGGATGGAAACCTATAGAGAAGCAAGAGCTGAAAAGAATTTCGGCATGATAGATTTAATACGAGCGAAATTTAAAGCAATGAATTTGATTATTAAAGATTCGAAAGTGGGATCTGAGTGGGGGTACCAGGAGTAGCTAGTGTGTTAGTATGCTAGTGTGCTAGTGGAGGCAAAAGATTATTAATTTGGAAGGTTATGAAGTATATAAAATATACATTTTTAATTGTGTTGGCTTTTTTTGTGAGTGGGTGTGGTAATGAGGAGAAGAAGCAATCTAATACTAAAAAAGAAGAAGTAAAGAAAATAGTGGTACCTAGTTTTAACGAGGACAGTGCTTATGTGTATGTGAAAAAGCAAGTGGAATTTGGGCCGAGAGTACCGGGAACAAAACAGCATGCAAACACCGCAAAATATTTAGAGAATACATTGAAAAGTTTTGGTGCGAGTGTAATCGTTCAAAACGGAAAAGTAAAAACCTTCGATGGCAAAACTTTCGATTTGAAAAACATTATTGCGAGCTTTCAACCAAAAGCTACTAAACGCATTTTACTTGCCGCACATTGGGATACTCGCCCATTTGCCGACCAAGACGCCAAAGATAAAAACAAAGCGATTGACGGGGCTAATGATGGTGCAAGCGGAGTTGGAGTTTTGTTAGAACTTGCTAGGCAGATGAGTTTAAAAAACCCTGAGTTAGGTGTCGACATCATATTATTCGATTTAGAAGACTATGGGCAACCAGAAAATAGCAAGTTCCCAGAGATGCGCGATTCATATTGTTTAGGTTCTCAATATTGGGCGAAAAATTTACACGTAGCAAATTACCGCCCTATGTACGGAGTATTGTTAGATATGGTTGGAGGAGAAAATGTGTTTTTTACACAAGAAGAAGTATCGAGGACTTTCGCACCACAAGTGCTAGAATATGTATGGCAAAAAGCATCACAAGCTGGTTACTCCTCTAATTTTAGTTACGAGCAAACTCCTGCAATAATAGACGATCATTATTATGTAAACTCTATTGCGAACATACCAATGATTGATTTAATACATAGAGATGCTTCGAGCTTATCTGGATTTTGGAAACACTGGCATACGCATGAAGACAAGCTCGAAAACATCGATAAAAAAAGCTTGAAAGTTACCGGGCAAGTGTTGATGCAGTTGGTGTATACAGAGTAAATAAATGATGTGAAAAATCATATTCAAGCATGAATATAAAATCCTATTTTCTATTTTTTCTGTTTTCTGTTTTCTTTTTATCTGCCTGCAAAAAAGAAAAAGAAGAAAATAAAATTACACCCTTGCAAGAAGATGATTTCACCTATTTACGCGGAGCGGATGTTTCTTTTATCCCAGAAATTAGAGATAATAATTTTACAGCTAAAAATTCAGCTAACGAAAATGAAGACATGTTATATACATTGCGAAAAGCAGGTGTAAATGTTTTTAGAATTCGAATATGGGTAAACCCTAGCAATCAATACTCGAGCTTTAATGAAGTAAAGGCTCTAGCTGAAGAAATAAAAAGCACTAAAGCACGAGTGTGGCTTACCGTCCATTATTCAGATACATGGGCAGATCCAGCCAATCAACAAAAACCTAATAGATGGTTGGGAAAAAATTTCGAACAATTAAAAGATAGTGTATACGAGTATACCAAAAAAATTGTACTAGAAATAAAGCCAGACTATATTCAAATAGGCAATGAAATAAACAACGGTATGTTATGGCCAGAAGGAAGCTATAATTATCTCAATCAATTTAAATCTTTTTTAACTGAAGGCATAAGAGCCGTTCGCGAAAATTCGAGCAATACTAAAATAATGTTGCACTATGCCGGGCATGAAAATGCCGTGTATTTTTTCGAGGAGTTTAAAAATTTAGATTTCGATATAATCGCCATTTCTTATTACCCTAAATGGCATGGTAAAAATCTAGACAGTCTTCAAACTAATTTAAACTTATTAAGTAGCACATATAATAAGCAAGTAATAATTGCAGAAACATCGTACCCCTTTACATTTTCTTGGAACGATTGGACCAACAATGTAATTGGCTCTCAAGAAGAAATTTTACCAAATTATTTAGCAACCGAACTTGGGCAAAAATATTACCTGCAAAAGATCAGAGAGATTGCAGAGAATACGAACAATGGCATTGGCTTTTGTTATTGGGGAGCTGAATGGGTCTCCTTTAAAGGCAATACGGCTAACAACGGATCTTCTTATGAGAACCAAGCATTCTGGGATTTTAATGGCAAGGCATTACCGGTGATGGAGGTGTACAAAAAGTAGCTGTAGCTATATAAAACACCAAAAAGCTGCATTTATGCAGGTACTTATAAAAACCTGCATAAATGCAGCTTTTTGGTGGCACGACTTAAGTGGTGGCACCACTTAAGTCGTGCCACCAGAAACGTACCGAAAAAAATATTTTTTTACACCAAATAAACCTCCATTACCGGACTGAATAAATAAATATCACCGCTCGAAATTTCTTTACAGCGATATCTTTTTCTCAAAAGTTCAAGTTTTTGAAAAGTTCGTCCGTTGCGTAAACGAAACACTCCGCCACCTGGCACATTACTTACAAACACAGTGTGCTGATGTTGGTCGAAACGCTTTAATACTTTTAATAAGTTAACATCAGAACAACTAGAGGCTGCCGGGTTCGTCATGTATTTGCGTACCGCTCGCTCTATTTCTTCCGGAAAAATTTTGCGATCTAGAAATGGCTGCATTAAAATTTTGTATTCAATCTTCCACTCTTCGCCATGTGGTTTTACTTTATTTGCATATTTGTTCCAATTAGTTAAATGAGCAAACTCATGTATTAAGGTTATTAAAAATGCATGCGGATTTAAATCTCTATTCACAGAAATTCTGTGCCCCTTGCCCCCATGTGGATGCCTGTAATCTCCAAGTACTGATTCCCTCGGTTTGTTAATCGATAATTCTACTTGAAAATAATCGATCCACTTCGCCATCATCAGCGCAGTGCCGGGAGGGAGGTAAGGTTCGAGGATTTTTTCGTTGTTCATTCTAGTCTTTAGTAGTTAGTCTTTAGTCTTTAGAAAAGCTGCATTTATCATACTTAATAAATAATCCTGCATTTATCATCCTGCATATAAAAACCTGCATATATGCAGTTTAAAATTAATGTTTTATTTCAAATATTTGTTTTATGAATAATTATAAAAATCTTGAAATCTGGCAAAAATCTATAGCACTGGCTGTTGATATCTATTCATTATTAAAAGTATTCCCAAAATCTGAGAATTTTAATACAATCGATCAAATTAGAAGGTGCTCAATATCTATTGCTAGTAATATTGCCGAGGGAGCTGGAAGAAACTCCGACAAAGAATTCATTCACTTTTTATCTATCTCTAACGGATCATCTACCGAATTAGAATCGCTAATTATTATTAGCAATAAATTAAATTTTATCCCTGATGATTTAAAAGAGAAATTTGTTGAAAAAATCAATGAAATTCAAAAAATGAACAGGGCTCTTCAAAAACATTTAACTTATAAAGTAAAATCTAAACCACTTCCGCCCTCTAAAGACTAAAGACTAACTACTAAAGACTATATAAGTTACCCAAGCACTTACATATGCCAACACCGTCATAAACACAAACTGTATCGTTGGCCATTTCCACGATTTGGTTTCGCGGTATACGATGGCTATGGTGCTCATGCATTGCATCGCAAATGCATAAAATATCATGAGCGATAAACTTACAGCTAAAGTAAAAGTGGGTTCTCCCGTGTTTGCATTTTTTGCCGACATTAATTTTTCTCTTACGGTATCCAAATTTCCGTCTTCTGCTTCTACGCTATATATGGTAGCAATGGTTCCAACAAAAACTTCTCTTGCAGCAAAAGAGGTTATTAAAGCAATTCCAATTTTCCAATCGTAACCTAATGGTCGAATGGCAGGTTCTATAAATTTACCAAGTCGTCCCGCATAAGAGGCTTCCAATTTTTCAGAACTCATCATTCGATCTAACTCAGCAACATTTATGGTATTTTCAGTTTTTACTTTTTCGTATTTCTGATCTATTTGTTCGAAAGAATCTCCCGGTGCATAACTTGCCAAAAACCATAATACTATGGATACCGCTAAAATTATTTTTCCGGCTTCTGTAACAAATGTTTTTACTTTATTAAAAATGGTTATTCCAATATTCGACCAACGCGGCATTCTATACACTGGCAATTCCATAATAAAATAACTACGCTCTTTTGTTTTAATAATCAGCTTCATTACGTATGCCGAAAATATAGCTGCTACAAATCCTAATAAATACATGGCCATTAATACCAATCCTTGCAAATTTAAAAAGCCAAATATTTTTTCTGATGGTACTACTATCGAAATTAATAAGGTATACACTGGCAAGCGTGCAGAGCAACTCATCAATGGAGTTACCATTATGGTTATTAACCTGTCTTTCCAATTTTCTATAGTTCGTGCCGACATGATTGCGGGCACTGCGCAAGCAATTCCGCTCATTAAGGGCACTACTGATTTTCCGTTCAATCCAAACTTCTTCATCACACGGTCCATCATAAAAGTAACACGCGCCATGTAACCTGTGTCTTCTAGTATCGCTATAAATAAAAATAAAATAGCTATTTGAGGAATAAAAACTAACACACCACTTAAGCCTGGCAATATTCCTCCTATTAATAATTCTTTAAAAATTCCATCTGGAATAATATTCGATAAACTATTTTCTAGGCCAATAAATCCCGCTTCAATTAAATCCATCGGGTAACTCGACCATGTGAAAATGGATTGAAAAACAATAAATAAAATCAAGAAGAAAAATATTAATCCCCCAATTCTATGTGTTAACCAATTATCAATTTTATTACTATTACTTTCTTTAACCGGGTCAAATGGTTTGAACACATTATCAAATAATAATTCGTTAATATGATTGAAACGCGCAATGGTTTCTTGTGCTTGAGCTTTTTGTGGGTTGAAATTATATTTCTCCCCAAGCGATTTTAATTTTTGTTTTTTTTCTTCTGTTAGATGTGCAAGCTCATGGTAATGATGTGCTAATTCAAAAGCAACATAATCATTCGTTAATTCAAACTCTCTTTTTATTTCATCTATTAACTCTGGCGCATATTGTTTTATATCAGTTCCCGACTCAACTATTATCTTTTCATCTATTTGCTTTTTTATCGCTTTTTTTAAATCATCAATACCTTCATTATTACGTGCACTAATTGCAATAACTGGTATTCCTATGGCTTGCGATAAACCTTCTATATCAATACTTAATTTCTGATCGCGCGCTTGGTCGATCATATTTACCGCCAACACACATGGCAAACCTAAATCTAAAATTTGCGAGAATAATAATAAATTTCTTTTAAGGTTAGTCGCATCAACAACTACCACAATTACTTCTGGGTAATCGGGATTTGAGGGAGAACCTAAAACTTGAAGGGCTATTTGCTCGTCTTGCGAACGTGGATATAAACTGTAAGTTCCGGGTAAATCAATAATTCGAGCAGATTGTTCTGCATTAATTTTATAGAAACCAATAAGTTTATCAACAGTTACACCCGGGAAATTCCCAACTTTTTGATTCAGGCCCGTTAATGCATTAAATAATGATGATTTTCCGGTGTTAGGATTACCAATGAGGGCAATATTAATTTCCTGCTTCAACTTATTTATTTCTTACTTCACCAAAATACTCTCTGCTTCTTTTTTGCGTAAACTTAATTTATGACCGTATAAATGGATGGCAATTGGGTCGCCTAAGGGTGCAATGTGCGCAACTTCCACTTCTTCACCAGGCAAACACCCCATTTCTAACAAACGGATGGATAATTCCTCATCTGTAAACGAATCTATAATAGCCTTCATTCCAGGTTGTAACTCTGCCAAGTTCCTTAGTTTCATTTTAATTGTTTTACGTAATAGAAATTATGTAAATCGTTTTAGAACCCAACCCAATGAATGGATAGGCCTTTAAAACGCTGCAATTTAGGTCTTATTTAAATTAAATCCAAATAACAATAGCGATTTATTCTACTTAAATAAGTGCTTTTGGGGTGTGGGTTTGAGTACTTGATTTTGAAAAACGCGGGCAATCACATTTAGCTTTACATGCAGAAAAGCTGATGCTGATAAATAAGCCTAATAATATGCCAATAAACAAATGTTTCGTTTTCATTATAAATACTTTAATACTTAAAATTATGCATTTTTATTCAATTTCCACAGAGATGCACAAATAAATAATCCTATGCCTGCACCTATAGAGTTGGTTAAAAAATCTGCCCATTCTGCCGATCTATAAGTAAAAACAAATAGCTGGCAAAGCTCCATTAGGCCACCCCAAGTAATACAGAATAAGAATGAATAGAGAAATTTGTTAGAATTTAAGTTGGGATATTTTTCTTGTTTAAAAAATCCCCAGCTCATTGCAACCATCAAGTTTAAATAAAAAATGGCATGCACTAGTTTATCAGCCCCTTTAAAGGCTAAAAGTGGGAAGTCTGGAATTCCGTCGCCTTTGGCATTGCTTAAATAAGTTATTAAGCAAAGCCATAGCAACCAAAATATGTTATATTTCCAAAAGGAATTAAGCACCAACTAGGGCTTGGTAATCTTCTGCAGAAAGTAAACCTGCAACATCAGCAACATTGCTAACGTTTACTTTTACCATCCAGCCATCACCGTAAGGATCTGAATTTACTAACTCTGGGTTAGCATCTAACATGGTATTCATTTCCATAACTTCACCTGCTACTGGCATATATAAATCTGAAACTGTTTTTACAGCTTCCACTGTACCAAAAACTTCTTCTTGTGCAACATCTTTACCGATGGTGTTTATGTCTACATAAACAATATCACCTAGTTCTCTTTGTGCAAAATCAGTGATGCCGATAAATGCTACATTACCTTCTAAACGAACCCACTCGTGGTCTTTAGTGTACTTTAGTTCTGCTGGAAAATTCATTGTATAAAATTTAATTTTCCCAAAGTTAAATTTTTCTTGGAATAATTACGCACCAATATTAATTCTTAAGCTAAATCCTAAACTGGTAATAGCTGTAGGGAAAGTGGTCGAAATATACGGTTTGGTAACCAAGCGGTCGTAAAATAAACGTACTTGGAAGCGTTGATTTAATACATACTCCACTGATGGCTTAATACTTATTACCCTCGAGCCGTTAATAATATCAGAAAACCCTTGATCCATTCTATGTATAGCACCTCTGTTAATTCTGATGTTAAAATCAGTACGAACGTTTAAATCGTTTTTCAAAACTTTTTGGCCATTCCCAAAACTAAAAGGCAATTGCAGATTGTTTGTTGTATACCCTAAACCTACGTTGTACTCATAGGTGTTTAATTGCTCTACTCTTGTATTTGCAAAACTCAAGCCTAAATTTCTACTCTGTTTGTATTCCAACACAATGTTCACCTTGTTCTTCATGGTCATATCAAAGCCAATTAAAGGAGCAAACGTTTCAGATATTGTTACTTGTTGTATTTCATACTCAGGTACAAAATTCCCATTTGCTGCATACTTCGTAGCAATGGTAGTAGGCCTGTTAAAACTGTTTACGTTATAGGTTGAGGTATAGGCATGGTTTACGGTGAAGCTCGAGAAATATACATTAATAATTTCAAACTTCATCAACCCTGTATAATTCAATCTCCAATTTGGTAATGGAATTTTAGGAAAAGGGTTTAAGCTAACAATGTTGGTAGACCTACCAGAATAAGTTGCCAAAAATGCAGGTATTAATACTTGCTGTGAATACTTCCCATAACCATCATAAAAACCTGCAGTATCAAAAGCAGTAATTCCTTTTTCGTTCGCTAAGCGTTGTGAAATTGCAAATCTGTTTTCTTGGAACTTCTCAAAAAATGCCGATGTACCATCTTCGCTTATGCCTTCAAATGCCGATCCAATAGTAACTATCGTCATACTAAAATTACCCGTTTCGGTTTCCGCAAATGACCTAAATCGCTGATAGGTTCCACTCGCCGGATTATTATCATACCTAAAGAACTCTTGGTAATTTTTGGTCATGCTGCGCTGCATGTTTACATCCAGTCGCATGTCTTTCATCGGCTCTATATTGGCTCGTAAATTTAATTCAACTCTGTTAGATCGTAAGTACCTGTTCGAAACAGAATCGTAGGTAGTGATCCAACCATTATCGGCTGCTTTAAATCGAATGTCTTCTTGACTACCGAACACAAAGCCAACGCCTGGCGCATTTAATTTTCCGAAATCCATTCCCAATAAATCTGTTCCGGGTATATATCCTGGTAATTGTTGCCCATTGGTTTCTCGGTAACTAAAGTTAATGGTGCGCAACATTATTAAGGTTCGAGCCAACACTTTTTTGAAATCGTTTTTGCTCATCGCTTTTGCAAGACTATCTTCTTTTTCTTGAGCAGCTGTTTTATTTACTTTCAGTTTTTCGAGTGGATTTCCATTGTCTCTCGGTGAGCGTACCCTAGCTGGAGTAATTAATGCTTTTAAATATTTCGACTTGCCATACAACTGCGTCATGTTAAACGTAGGGTTAAGTTGTATCGATTGATTGTTAGAAATTGTGTTTTCAAATTTTGGAGTTGCCAATGCTGCCGCTCTCCAATCATACCTCGCCGTATACGTAGCCGTCATTTGCGTCCAATCCATATATGGCAACTTATTAATTGGCACCTGATAGGTTAAGTTAGAATTTTGATTGTAATCTGTGGTACGTCCTAATGTTTTAATATTGGTTAACAGTGAATCTTTTTCTTCACGTGTATCTATTTTTCCAAACGGTTCATCAACTACTCCTAAATTATTGGCGGTAAAATCAAATTTCAATGCACGTGTTATGTCATAACGCATTCCGTAAGTACGTGTTATTCTAAAATTCTTATTAAACGTTTCTTCAATAGGTAAGGTTCCTGTATTAATGTTTCTAATTTTTGTTTCGCCATATACCCTATCCACATCAATTCTAAAATCAAGTGCACTTGGTTTATAATTAAAATTAAAATCTTTAATTATTTTTAAATTCTGATTTTTTATCGTTTTATCAAACGGCCGTACTTCTTTAGGTGCGTTGTTATAATTGTATGATAATGCACCTCTGTGATTCTTTAAAATATTATATTCAGTATTATAATTCCTTCGATATTGGTCGGCATAAGAATACGTAACACTAAAGTTTTCTACATCGTAAATTCTAACAGGTTTTTTAGTATCAATTCTGTCTTTTTTTACATTGGTAAAGCTGATGCTTTTTCTTCTGGTAAAATCTTCTGTAATTCTTTTTATCGAATCTCGTTCTGCAGCATTTAATTCAGACAAAACATTAGACAATAAAATGTCTGGGTTGTTTGGAGCAAACTGAGGTGTACTTATCGCTTGTGAATACGATACATACATTGGCACACGAATACCCGCTTTCTCTGGGAAAAATTTCCCTAGCTCAACATTCGAAGTAACATCGTATTGTTTATCATCTGTTCTGTTTCGCTCACTTACTTTTTTATCAATTGATCCAAATCCAAATGTACTTTTGCTACCAGAAATTGTTACGTTACCTAAGTCGGCTAATTGTGCACTAACTCTACCTGTTGCTGCCCAACCTCCTTGTTCATCAAACTCTGTTAACAATAATTCGTTGAACCAAACTTG
>JAGVEE010000299.1 GCA_020058405.1 Sphingobacteriales bacterium | reverse complement strand
GTATGCCATTCGTTAATAGTTGTATCATACTGTACTCCTGGATCTGCACAAGCCCAAGCTGCAAAAGCAATATCGTCCCATAATTTTTGTGAGGATACACTGCTTATTTTCTTGCCATTTGTACGACCAATTAAATCCCAATCCGATCCATTCTCTAAAGCACGGAAAAATGAATTAGGTATACGTACAGAGTTGTTTGAGTTTTGACCAGCAACTGTTCTATATGCTTCACCTTCGTAATCTGATGAATATCCTGCTGCGATTAATGCAGCAACTTTTTTCTCTTCTTCTACTTTCCAGTTTACAAAACCAACAATCTCTGGGTGGTCTAAATCTAAACACACCATCTTCGCCGCTCTACGTGTAGTACCGCCAGATTTAATTGCACCAGCTGCACGGTCGCCAATTTTCAAAAACGACATTAAACCTGATGAATGTCCGCCGCCAGACAATTTTTCACTTTCTCCACGTATGCGAGAGAAGTTTGTACCTACTCCCGAACCGTATTTAAATATACGAGCTTCACGAACCCATAAATCCATAATACCACCTTCGTTTACTAAATCATCATCTACAGATAAGATAAAGCAAGCGTGTGGTTGTGGGCGTTCGTATGCTGATGTTGATTTTTCTAATTGCTCTGTTTCTGGATTTACAAAGTAATGACCTTGTGGTTTACCTGTAATTCCGTATGATGAGTGCAAACCTGTATTAAACCATTGTGGTGAATTTGGTGCTGCTAATTGTCCAACTATTGTATATACTAACTCGTCATAAAAAACGGTTGCATCTTCGTCTGTTGCAAAGTATCCGTAGCGCTTACCCCAATCCATCCAACAATTTGCCATACGATGTGCAACTTGTTTTACTGATTTTTCCGAACCTGTTGTTCCGTCGGCTAAAGGTACACCCGCTTTACGGAAATATTTTTGAGCAAGAATATCTGTGGCTACTTGCGACCATGAGGCGGGAACTTCTACATCGTTCATTTCAAATACAGCATCACCTGCTGGATTACGAATTACCGAAGTTCGCTTTTCGTAGGTAAATAGATCGTAAGGACTCATTCCTTTCTGAGTGAAGTAGCGGTCTAACTTCATCCCTTTGCCTTTTAATTCTTTTTTGCTCATCGTATTATTTAATTATCTGTTATAGTTGGTTTTGTTAGTTTAAAAAAACTATAAGTGTTTTTCATCAAATTTAATAGAGTGAAGGGGGTGCTTAAAATAGTGTTTTCCACACTGCTCCTTAGAAAGCACACTCACATGAAGTAAAATGCTATAAAACGAAGAAAACCAAAGTTTTAGCCCTGTGGAAAACTTTGGTTTTCAATATTTTTTCAAGAAAAATCAAACAAAAGTTCGACTATTCTATAGTGCTTATTTTTATAGTGTTTGTACGGCCACTTCGTCCAATTGGCGTGCTGGCAGTATTAATTACAGAGTCACCTTTCTTCACAAGCTTGTGATGCTTAAGAATTCCGTTCACATCCTTCATTGTTTTGTCTGTGCTCTCAAACTTATCATAATAAAAACCCCTTACTCCCCAAACAAGACTTAACAAGCAAAGTAATGTTTTATTGGAAGTGAAAATAAAGGTTAATGCTTTTGGTCTATGACTTGATATTCTGAAGGCTGTATATCCAGAGTGGGTCATGGATACTATTCCTAATGAATCGTTTTGTTCTGCTAATATACAAGCGGTATAACATATACTGTCTGATAAAAAAGTAGAAGAACGTTTGTGAGGTGCATGCATTTGCATGTATGGGTAGCTCGACTTTTCAATGTTCCTAATAATTACCTGCATTGCCGTAATTACTTCAATAGGGTATTCTCCTACGGATGTTTCTCCGCTCAACATCACTGCATCTGCACCGTCTAATACAGAATTAGCCACATCATTAACTTCTGCTCTGGTAGGACGTGGGTTTGTAATCATGCTCTCCATCATTTGTGTAGCAATAATTACAGGCTTCGCATGCTCCATGCATTTTTTTACAATTCTTTTTTGAATAATTGGCACATCCTCCATCGGGCACTCTACTCCTAAATCGCCCCTCGCTACCATTACTGCATCCGTTGCTTCCACTATTGCATCTAAATTTACCAATGCTTCTGGTTTTTCAATTTTTGCAATTACTCGTGCGTTTGATCCTCGCTTTTTAATTATTTCTTTTAATTCAATAATATCTTTCGCTTCACGTACAAATGATAATCCTACCCACTCAACATTTTGCTTCAAAATAAAATCTAAATCTTTTAAATCTTTTGGAGTTAAACTCGGGATTGACACTTTTGTATCGGGTAAATTTACTCCTTTGTTTGATGATAATATTCCACCGTAAATTACTTTAACTTTTACAGCATCTTTTTTGTTTGTACTAATTACTTTGAATTGTAATTTACCATCGTCTAATAAAATTATTTCACCAGGTTTCACATCTTTCGGAAAAGCTTGGTATGAAATGTATACCTTCTCTTCATTACCTATACAAGGCTTCGTAGTCATTAACAACTCTTGGTTTTTTTTCAAAAAAACTCTGTTATCAACCATTTCACCAACACGAATTTTTGGTCCTTGCAAATCGGCTAAAATTCCAACGTGCAAATTGTGTTTTTTATTTATCTCTCTAATTGTAGTAATTAATTTTGCAAGGTCTTCATGTTTGCCATGAGAAAAATTAATTCGACAAATATCCATCCCTGCTTTTATCATTTTTAATAATACTTCTTTTGATGAAGATGCAGGACCTAGCGTTGCAACAATTTTAGTTCTATTATGATATATTTTCATAAATATGGGTTTTGTAATACTCAAACATAAGATAAATTTTTTTAATAAGTGTACTTATTACAATAAGTATTGAGTATTATGTATCAAGTATAAAGCTTGTGAAGTGAAAATCAAATTAAAAGAAGAATAGATTTTCTTTGGATTTTAACGAATAAGGGTCGATTGGGTAGGCAGTTTGAACCACGTCAATCTTATTTAGCATTTGGATGAGCTCTTTTTGGTCTTCGGATAATAAACTTTCAGTGCTCAAAATAAAATAATCACTTTCTTTCATTTCGGGTACTAGATAAGAATTACCACTCTTATTACTTAAAAAATAGAGCTCATTTTCGGTGTTTTCATGGCTGTATTTATAGCAAGAGTGATAAGATTCTTCACCAAAATCGCTGTAAATCAGTAAGTCATCTATTCTGATGAACTTTACTGGCAAATGGTTGTTAATAAACCAGCACAAACGGTAATCGCGAGATGCAGAACTGATACCAATGATGGAAATATCATGGTTATAATCAACTCGTAGTATTTTCTTACTCAAATGCTTAAAAATTTATTTGTCAAAATTAATAAAAAAGACTACTATTGAGCTAGAAAAAGCACAGAGGGGCAGTTTACAGCCACAAAAAATTTATTTTTTGTTATTTGTTATAATATCTTTTTCTTTGCACAGAATTATTAAAACCTAAATATTAAAATTATGTCAGATATTGCATCAAGAGTAAAAGCAATTATTGTAGAGAAGTTGGGTGTTGACGAAAGTGAAGTTACACCAGAAGCAAGCTTTACCAACGACTTAGGTGCCGATTCACTGGACACAGTAGAATTGATCATGGAATTTGAAAAAGAATTTAACATCGCTATTCCTGATGAGCAAGCAGAGACTATTGGTACTGTAGGACAAGCGGTATCTTATCTAGAGAAGAACGTTAAGTAGTAATTAACTTAACTTACTTATGGAATTAAAAAGAGTAGTAGTTACAGGTATTGGAGCACTGACTCCACTGGGGAATTCTGTTCCTGAATTTTGGAAGAATTTAGTGGATGGGGTCAGTGGTGCCGATATTATTACTCATTTTGATGCCTCAAAGTTCAAGACTCAGTTTGCTTGCGAGGTAAAGAATTTTCAAATTGAAAATTACCTCGACAGAAAAGAAGCTAGAAAACTGGATCCATTTGTGCATTATGCATTGGCATCTACAGATGAAGCTGTAAAAGACGCAAATATCGACTTCGATACATTAGACCGCGATAGAGCGGGAGTGATTTGGGGTTCGGGTATTGGTGGCTTACGCACATTTATTGATGAAGTAACCAATTTTAATGCAGGTGATGGTACGCCACGTTTTAATCCCTTTTTTATCCCTAAAATGATTATTGATATTGCTCCAGGGCATATTTCAATAAAATATGGTTTGCGTGGTCCTAACTTCGCAACCGTATCTGCATGTGCATCTTCAACTAATGCCATTATTGATGGATTTAATTACATACGTTTAGGAATGGCCGACATGATTATTGCCGGAGGTTCTGAAGCGAGTGTGAATGAAGCCGCAGTAGGTGGGTTTAATGCTATGCATGCATTATCAACGCGCAACGATTCTCCGAAAACAGCTTCACGTCCTTTTGATTTAGACCGTGAAGGATTTGTATTAGGTGAAGGTGCCGCTACACTTATTCTAGAAGAATACGAACATGCGAAACGTCGTGGTGCAAAAATTTATGCAGAATTAGCCGGTGGCGGTTTATCAGCAGATGCAAACCACATTACAGCTCCACATCCAGAAGGATTAGGCGCTAAAAATGTAATGAAAAATGCAATGCGTGATGCCGGAATGGTACCCGAAGATATTGATTACATTAACGTTCACGGAACGTCTACACCTCTTGGAGATATTAGCGAAACAAAAGCGATTATATCTTGCTTTGGTGAACACGCGTTTAACTTAAACATTAGTTCTACCAAATCAATGACGGGGCATTTACTAGGCGCAGCAGGAGCACTAGAAGCAATTGCATCTATACTCTCTGTACAAAATGACATCATACCTCCAACTATTAACCACTTTACAGACGACCCTCAATTTGATCCCCGTTTAAACTTAACATTTAATAAAGCACAAAAACGTGTAGTTCGTGCTGCATTATGTAATACTTTTGGATTTGGTGGTCACAATGCATCTGTAATCTTCAAAAAAGCGGAGTAATAATCCTTTTGAAAAACATATTGTTGATTTTGATGCTTGTAAATAATACCGTTAATTATTGTGTATGCCAATTGGTGTTTTAAAACTCTTTACTTCCCCTTATAAAAAAGAATTAAAAGCTTTGAGAAATATTCTGGGATTTATTCCTGGAAATTATTCATTGTATCGCTTAGCGTTAAGACATAAATCTGTTGCAATTGACACGCATAAAAAAGGTGTGAAAAATAGTAACGAACGTTTAGAGTTCCTCGGAGATGCCATACTGGGTTCAGTTGTAGCAGAGGTGTTATTCAAAAAATTTCCTTATAAAGACGAAGGTTTTCTTACCGAAATGAGATCCAAAATGGTAAACAGATCTCACCTCAATCAACTATCAAAAAAAATGGGAATTGCAGAAATGATTTCCTACGATGCAAAATTACACAACCAAGGAAATAAAAATTCATCACTTTTTGGAGATGCTTTTGAAGCCTTAATTGGTGCCATCTATTTAGATAGAGGATATGAGTTTACTCGTCGTTTTATAATTAATAGAATTTTAACTCCACACGTAGATATAGATCAATTAGAACAAACAGAATCTAATTTTAAAAGTCGTTTGCTCGAGTGGGCTCAAAGAGAGAGTAAAGAAATATTGTTTGAATTAGTGGATGAAAAAAGCCATGGCCAGTCTAGATTATTTACTGTTCGTGTATTAATTAGTGGAGAGGAAATGGGATTAGGACAAGATTTTAGCAAAAAAAATGCAGAAAAAAATGCTGCTGAAAAAGCATGTCTTGCTTTAAATATACTCGTATGAGAAAAATCTTCGGAGCCTTATTTATTGCATACGGATTAATCGTGTTTTTTTCGGTAATGTTTTTGGTATTACCCTTTATCATCATTAGCTCTTTTATTCCAAACAAATACGGAGCAACCATACCATTTTTCTTTTTACGAGTATGGTCTGCATTGTTCTCCATTTTATGTTTGTTTTTTTACAAAGTAGAAGGCAGAGAAAAAATAGATACATCTAAACCTTACATTTATGTAGCCAATCATGGCTCATACCTTGATTCTACCTCTGTAGTATTAGCTACACCAAGCGCATTTAAACCATTAGGTAAAATTGAAATGTCGAAAATACCGGTGTTTGGTTTTATATACAGTCGTGTAGTGGTAATGGTTGATCGAAGTACTAAAGAGAGCAGATCTGCAAGTGTTGAGAAACTAAAGGAATTACTAAAACGTGGTATTTCTATTTTAATATTTCCTGAAGGAACCATGAATAGAACACCAAATCATTTAAAAGATTTTTACGACGGTGCTTTTAGAATAGCCATTGAAACACAAACCCCAATCGCTCCTTTTGTAGTAATTAATGCTAGAAATTTAATGCCTCGTAACAATCCATTAACTATTAGACCAGGTATAATGAAAATAGTTTTTTCTGATCCAATAGAAGTAAATACCTATACTTTGGATGATCTTGAAACACTGAAACAAAAAGTGTATAAAATTATGGAAGAGTTGATTATCAAAAATCAATAATTTAATTCTCATCATGCCAAAAGTTTTTCGAGTACACTTAGCTTTATTTATTGTTTCATTAATATATGCAGCTACATTTAGCATCGCTAAAGAAGTAATGCCCACCTTTGTAAAACCAATGGGATTAATAGGTGTACGTGTTTGGGGTGCAATTATTTTACTTTGGTTAACCCATGCAATTTTTGTACGCGAAAAAATTAGAGATAAAAAAGATTATTTAGAATTAATGAAATGTGCAGTATTTGGAGTAGCTGCAAATATGTTATTATTCTTTAAAGGCTTATCAATTACAACACCTATAAACGGTGCAATTTTAATGGTAACCACCCCATTGTTCGTCGGCTTTTTTTCTTTTTTTATTTTGAAAGAAAAAGTGAGTGCATTAAAAATTATAGGTTTAATGTTAGGATTAAGTGGTGCATTACTTTTATTGGTTGGTCCTACATTATCCTTTTCATCGGCAACCTTAAGCGGAGACGTAATGGTAATGTTAAATGCAATCATCTATTCGTACTACTTAATTATAGCAAAACCACTGTTACACAAATACAATCCGATTACTGTTATAAAATGGACATTCTTATTCGGAGGAATTATGATTTTACCCTTCTCTATTCCGGAGCTACAAGAAGTGAACTGGGCAGTAATACCTAGTAATATTTGGGCTAGTATTGTATTTTTAATTGTTGGTGCAACATTTTTAACCTATTTGTTAAATGGATGGGCATTAAGGCACGCAAACTCTTCTTTAGTGGGAGCATATATTTACCTACAACCCATATTGGCCTCTATCATTGCAATTATATTAAGTAAAGACGAGCTTACATGGCAAAAAATTGTGTTCGGTTTTTTAATATTCGCAGGTGTTTATTTAGTTAGTTTGCCAGCTACATTCCCTCTCCTTCGTCGTAAAGATTAATTAATATTATTATTCATATCTTTGAAAATTAAATCAATAGGTATGTTGAAATCAATGACCGGTTATGGTCTAGCAAGTACAGAGTATTTACAGAAAAAAATTACGGTTGAAATTCGTTCTTTAAATTCTAAATTTTTAGAGCTGAATATAAAACTTCCAAGAAGTTATTCGGAAAGAGAGAGTTTAATTAGAAACGAGGCTACTAAAGCAATTGAACGCGGCAAAGCAAATGTTAATATTAGCATTGAGCAATCAGACGCCCAAGAAAGTTCTTTGTTAAACAAGGATAAATTTAACGCTTATTATAAACAGCTTACACAACTAGCAAATGAACTAGGTGCAGATACTTCTCAACTTTTTCAACAAACACTTTCTATACAAGATGTTTGGTCGGTACAAGAACAAAGTTTGGATGAAGAAGAATGGAAAGTTATTTACAATACCTTTTTAAAAGCATTAGAAAACTTCAATCAATTTAGAACAGATGAGGGTAAAACTTTATCAATCGATTTAGAAAAAAGAGTTTTACTAATTTTAAATGCCATACCTGAAGCAGAGAAATACGAAAAAAACAGAATCCCGGCTATTAAAGATAAATTAGATGCTGTGTTGAAAGAAGCCGTTGGTTCCGATAATCTAGATAAAAACAGATTAGAACAAGAGCTTATCTATTTTATAGAAAAATTCGATATTACAGAAGAAAAAATAAGATTAAAAACACATTGCGATTATTTCTTCCAAGTAATGAAAGAGAAAGAAGCAAATGGCAAAAAACTAGGATTTATTTCTCAAGAAATTGGAAGAGAAATAAACACACTTGGTTCTAAGGCCAACGATGCGGCAATACAAAAAATTGTTGTGGGCATGAAAGATGAGTTAGAAAAAATAAAAGAACAATTGTTAAATATTATTTAATAAATAAATGAACAAGCAAGGCAAACTCATTATATTTTCTGCACCATCTGGCGCAGGCAAAACAACAATTGTTCATCACATATTAAAAAAATTTCCGAACATACAATTCTCGGTTTCAGCTACTACACGTACATTGAGAGGAGATGAAGTAAATGGCAAGGATTATTATTTTGTATCTAAAGAAGAGTTTTTACATAAAGTTGCCAAGCACGAATTTATTGAGTTTGAAGAAGTGTATTCTGGTACTTTTTACGGTACATTAAAAAATGAATTAGCACGAATTTGGAACGATGATAAACATGTAATTTTTGATTTAGATGTAGAAGGTGGCTTACGTTTAAAGAAAAAATATGGAGAACATGCAATTGCCATTTTTGTACAACCACCATCATTAGAAGTTTTAATTTCTCGATTAAGAGGCAGAGGAACCGACACCGAAGAAAAATTAAAAGAACGAATTTCTAAAGCAGAAAAGGAATTAAGTTATGCTGATAAATTCGATGTAATTGTGCATAACGACGATTTAGAATTAGCTTGTGAAGCAGCAGAAAAATTAGTAGAAGAGTTTTTGAATAAATGAAAATAGGTTTATTTTTTGGTTCATTTAACCCGATACATATAGGGCATATGATTATTGCTAACTATATGGCAAACCATACTTATTTAGATCGTGTGTGGATAGTGGTATCGCCACAAAACCCTTTAAAAGACAAGTCGCTTTTAATAAATACTTATGATCGTTTAGAGATGTGTAAACTCGCTTTTAACGACGATGCTAAAATTCAGGTTTCAGATATTGAATTGCATTTACCTCAGCCCTCTTACACAATCGATACGTTAACTTATTTAAAAGAAAAATACCCAGAGCATGAGTTTACCTTAATTATGGGTGCCGATAATTTAAACTCTTTAAAGAAGTGGAAAAATTACGAATTAATTTTAAGAGACTATAAAATACTGGTGTATCCACGCCCAAAAGAAGTTTTTTCCGAACTGTCAACTCACCCAAACATTAGCATTACTGAAACTCCTATAATGGAAATATCTTCAACATTTATTCGCAATGCCATTAAAAACAATAAAGACATTCGTTATTTTTTACCAGATAGTGTGTTGGAATTTATTGAATCTAAAAGCTTATATAAATAATTATTGAATTTTAATTTTCTCTCCCAAATACAAATCATTATTTGTTTTTTTGTTCAACTTCTTTAGTGTTTCTATACTCACTTTATATTTTTGAGAAATAGAATACATCGTATCTCCTTTTTTAACTTCATGGTATTTGCTTTTATCACTAGTTGTTGAATTATTTTTTTCAACTGAATTTTCTTCTGCACGATCTTCTTTTCTAACCGCTCTTCTGGCTCCACGCTTATCGTATTTATTTAAATCATATTTTTCTATAAGAGTTATTAAGAGAGTAGGGTAGTTAGGATTTGTTGCATATCCAGCTTGTTTTAGTCCATTTGCCCAAGCTTTATAATCGCGTTTATCATACTCGAATAAAAACGAATAGCGTTTTTTGGTCGCTAAAAATTCTGAATGGTCTCTATAAGAATGTTTCGCTTTTCTATACCTTCTAAAACATTCGTCTTTTTTATCATCATCCTCTTTAATGGTTCTACCGTGCCAATCACTTGTGCATTTTATACCAAAATGGTTACGACCTTTACGAGCTAACCTGCTTTGTCCACTTCCTGATTCTAAAATACCTTGCGCCAATGTTATACTTGCTGGCACACCGTACCTTCTCATTTCTTTAATGGCAGTTTTACGATACTTTTTAATGTAAGCTTCAGTATCGTTAGAAAATAAATAGGTGGGTAAACATAAGAGTAGTATAATAATTCTGATCATACAAATAAAAGAGGGTTAAAAAATAATTTTATTTTGGAATTACTAAAACTTTACCTGGTTTTATTAAGTTTGATTTTAACTTGTTTGCTTTTTTAATTTTATCAACAGACACTTTGTATTTTCTGGAAATAGAATACAGTGATTGACCTTGTTTAACTTTATGTCTAATAACTGTTGATGTGTTTACATTTGCTAATTTTTCTTCAATTGGCTCTACTTCTGGTTTGTTTATTATGATGTTGATGATGGTAGAATCATTGCGTTTAATGGTATCTAATACTGCATAATCATACTGATGTAAATTATACATAGTTATGGTTCTTAGTAAATGCGATGCATAACTTTTACTTCGTGCATATCCTGAACGTTGTAAACCATATGCCCATTTTTTATACTGAGTAGGTTTGTAATTAAATAAAAAGGCATATTGTTTATTTTTTGTTAAAAAGCTTGATCGATCAGCATAAGCTTCTTCTGCATTTTCATATTTTCTGAAGCACGAATTTTTTTTATTTCCATTTCTATGAAAACGTTTACCCGACCAATTCCTCGTACATTTTACTCCAAAATGATTATTAGCTTTAAGCGCTAACTGACTAGTTCCATTTGCAGATTCGCGTAAAGCCTGAGCAAGCGTTATACTTGCAGGGATGCCTGTTTTTTTCATTTCAGAAATGGCAAGCATTTTGTATTTTTCAATATATGTGCTTGCAGTACTTTGCTTCTTTTGCGAAAGTGCAATTATTGATATGGATAAAAAATAACAAAGCAGCAGAAATTTACGCATATCCAAATTTATAAAAATACTCTTAAGAATTATTAATAAATTTACCTTATCACATAAACGAATTAGTATTGAAAAACATTACACGTACCGTTTGGATACTTTCTTTAGTAAGCTTATTTACTGATACAGCTAGTGAAATGCTATATCCCATTATGCCTATCTATTTAAAATCCATTGGATTTTCAATCGTATTAATTGGAATATTGGAAGGCATTGCCGAGGCAACTGCCGGTTTAAGTAAAGGCTATTTCGGAAAATGGTCTGATAATTCTGGGAAACGAGTTCCATTTGTACAAGTTGGTTATTTATTAAGCTCGCTATCTCGCCCTATGATGGCTTTGTTTGTATTTCCGGTATGGATATTTTTTGCACGTACACTCGATCGATTTGGAAAGGGAATTAGAACTGCTGCCAGAGATGCAATTTTATCTGATGAAGCTACTCAAGCTACCAAAGCTAGTGTATTTGGCTTTCATAGAAGTATGGATACATTAGGTGCAGTTCTTGGCCCGTCATTAGCATTGTTGTATTTATATTTTTACCCCGAAGATTACGTAACTCTTTTTTACATAGCATTTATACCTGGCTTATTCGCAATTTTTGCTTCCCTATTAATTAAAGAGCGAAAAAACATAGAACCAAAACAACGTGTTAAAACCTCTTACTTAGATTTTATTAGGTATTGGAAAACTAGTCCAATTATTTATAAAAAACTTGTATTTGGTTTATTACTTTTCGCCTTATTTAATAGTTCGGATGTTTTTTTGCTATTAAAAGCTAAACAAGCAGGCCTCTCGGATACAATGGTTATTGGTGTTTATATTTTTTATAATTTGATTTATGCAGCATTTGCATATCCACTAGGAATTATTGCCGACAAACTTGGATTAAAAAACATGTTTGCATTTGGCTTGTTAATTTTTTCAATCGTATATTTTGGAATGGGCTTAGGAACAGAATTATGGATTATTGTGGTGTTGTTTTTTCTGTATGGTTTATTTTCAGCTGCAACAGAAGGAATTTCTAAAGCATGGATAAGTAACGTTACAGATAAAAAAGATACCGCTACCGCCATTGGAACTTATGCGAGTTTCCAAAGCATTTGCACCATGTTAGCAAGCAGCATTGCAGGGTTAATTTGGTTTCAGTTTGGAGCAAATGTTACTTTTGTGCTTACCGGATTTGTTAGTTTATGTTTAGTAATTTATTTTTTAAAATTAAAATGAAAAAATTAGCAGCCTTCGTATTTATTTTAATTTCAATAAAAGCTTATTCGCAAACTGCATTAGATGCTGTGTTGCAAGGAACAGTTATAAATGCAAAAAGTAATTTTATCGAACTAAAATATTTAAATAACCCACTCGACGATACATTAAGCTCTGTAAAAATTGAGCTAAATGAAAAAGGACAATTTTATTTTGAACTGCCCATTAAAAGGCCACTTGATGCAAGCCTAGTACATAATAATCAAAGTGCACCCTTGTACATAGAGCCTTCAGAGAGAATAGAAGTTTCTATTTTAGCCGACGATGTTTTTAGAAGTATAAATTATGTAAGCAGTAATTTTAACAATCATTATTTAATTGCCTATAAGAGAAAATACGAACGCCCACGAAATGCTGACGAACGTACTAAACACTTACAAAATGACGATGCACTCACTTATGCAAAGTACGAAAATGAATTAGCAGAAGATAAACTAAATTTTCTATCACAATACCATGAAGAAAATAATTTGTCGACAACATTTATTAAAAGACAAGAAGCTGCAATTAATTACGGAGCCGCTAATTATAAATACAAATTAAAGGATGCACTTAAAAATCTCAATATAACAACAAAAAAAATACCCGATACTTATTATACGTTTATGTTAGACTTAGCTGTAGATGAAAACGACTTGATTACAGTGCCAGAGTTTTATGAGTATTTGGAACATCGATTTGAATATAAATATATAACTACACCTTATAAAGCAACCAATGAATTAGAAACGGTGAGTTATACCTTTAACATTGCACACAGTTTATATAAAGATAGGGTGCAGAATATTTACCTGACTAAAAAATTTGGCGAATTGCTAGATACTTATTCTTATGAAAACACCTCACGATTTATTTCTAGTTACATGAGTACGGTTTATCAAAAAGAATACAGAATTTATATTGATAAAAAACTTGAAAAAGCGCGATTGAGAAATTAATTTCCGCTTGACTTTATATAATCACTTACTAAATATGAGATAAATTTTCCGAGTGTATTTTTATCTTGTTCATTTGCTAAACCAACAGAGCCTTCAGTAATGTGTAAATACACACTAGATAAAAGAGTACTGCATTGATGCAAAATTGCTCTTGCCTCTGTTGTGTTCCATCCAGTATTGGTTTGTGCTGAACTCGGTACATCTGCAATACAATCTAAATCTAGTTCAATTCCGCAAGCTTGCTTTTGCAGAAAAATCAAAATACTATTCAAGGCTAATTCCATCGGAATTCTTTTTCTAATGGCAATGTCTTCGAAGCTTAAGTATTGAATATTTATATCATTATCTATTTCAGATAACACGGCGTCCGAATTGTAGTTTTCATGTAAACCGAAAATCCCGTATTTGTGTAAATAATTTTCAGATTTAGCATACCTAAATCCATTTCCACTGTGCCTGCCTTCTTTAATTCTGTAATCTGTATGTGCATCAATATTTATGCAATTTAATACAGAACCTAATGCCATTGAACTCCCTTTTATTAATGGGTAAGAATTATTATGTCCACCACCAATCGCAATTAATTTTTTACCACTGGCAATAATGGTTTGTACTATCGGAAAAATTACATCGTCTAGTTCAGCGCATAAACCTCTTAAGCCTGACACATCAGCATTTTCAGATTTTTTCATCTCTTCCGAAAAATCTATATGTCCAAGTAGCAATATTTTAGAAGCATCCTGAAATTTATTTTGTTGGATAGAAAGTAAAGCAGAAATTGCATACTCAAATGTTTTATCGGCACCAGCTTTGCCTTGGTTTGCTCTAATGCCAATGTCTTCTGGCAAGCCTAGTATTACATATGATGCTTTGGAGTTCTGTAATTCTTCTTTCCAAGAATTTTCATCTTGAACGTGTAATATGTGTTGCCCCCATTTTTCTTCGTGCTCACGCGAAGTAAAAAGCGAATTTATTTTTTCTTTATTGTAAACAATAAGTTTTGCCATATCAATGTCCTTTAACAAAAACTTGGTCTATACAGTTTTCTGTAAATGCATAGGGTATATATGCTAAGCTAGGAATCTTTTTGGTAAGAATTAAATCGGCGTATTTACCAGCGGTGATGCTGCCCGTTTCATTTTGCAATTCCATTGCATAAGCACCGTTAATGGTGCAAGCATTTATTGCTTCCTCAGGTGTCATTTTAAGCTGTGTACACGCTAGCGAGCATACAAACGACATGTTGCCACTTGGCGAGGTGCCAGGGTTGTAATCGCTTGCTAATGCAATAGCTAAACCAGCATCAATCATTTTACGAGCCGGTTGGTAGGGTAAGTTTATAAAAAATGCTGCAGAAGGTAAAAGTGTACCAATTGTATTTGAATTCAATAAACATGTTATTTCTTCTTCTCCAACACATTCTAAATGATCAACAGATACCGCATTGTATTTAACTCCTACTTGTATTCCTCCAGAGTAGTGTAATTGGTTCGCATGTATTTTGGGTTTCAATCCGTACTTAGCTCCGGCCTCTAGTATCTCTGAAGTTTCATCTGCATTAAAAAAACCATCTTCACAAAACGCATCAATATAATCCGCTAAGCCTTCATCGGCTACACGAGGTAACATTTCGTTTATAATTAAATTGATGTATGCTTGGTGGTTTTGTTTGTATTCTATAGGGTAGGCATGTGCGGCTAAAAAATTTGCTTTAATAGTTAAACTTGATGTTTCTTTTAGTTTCCTAATTACACGTAACATTTTTAACTCTGCTTCTGTGGTTAAACCGTAGCCACTTTTTATTTCAATGTTTGTTGTGCCTTGCGAGCGAACCTGTTCCAAACGATAGAAAGCTGTTTCATATAGTTCTTGTTCCGAAGTTAATTGTAATTTTTTTGCAGAGTTTAATATGCCCCCACCTTTGCGCGCAATTTCTTCGTAAGGAATTCCTTTTATTCTATCTACAAATTCCGATTCTCTACTTGCAGCATAAACCAAGTGTGTGTGTGAATCATTGTAAGCTGGCATTAAAATTTTACCATCCGCATCTATTTGTAATTCGTAAGTAGTAATTGTATCGAGGTCTAATGTATCCATAGAACCGAATGATTCTATTTTCTGATTATTTACTACAAGCCAAGCATTTTCAATACTTTCAAGCTTAGCCATTTCAGAGCCAGCAAGTTTTTCCTTGTTACGATCTAGTATTCCTACTAATGATTTTATATTGTAAAAAATGCTTTTCATTAGGTTAACTCTAGTAAAATTGGACAATGATCTGAATGTTTTGCTTCAGAAAGTATACTTGCTCGCTTTAATCTTTTTTCGAGTTCTCTACTCACTAAATGATAATCGATGCGCCAGCCTAAATTCTTACCTCTAGATCCAGCTCTAAAACTCCACCATGTATAATGGTGTGGTTCATTGTTAAAATATCTAAAACTATCTATAAACCCATCATTAATAAAATTCTCCATCCACTCTCGTTCTTCAGGTAAAAATCCAGAGGAGTTTGCGTTTGATTTGGGGTTGTGTATATCAATAGGTTTATGGCAGATATTATAATCACCTGAAATAATTAACTCTGGATATTTCCATTTCAGTTCGTGAACATAGTCTTTAAAAAAATCTAAAAAGTTATATTTCACCTCTTGCCTTTCTTCACCACTAGAGCCAGAAGGCAAATAAACACTCATTACAGAGAGGTCGTCGAAATCAGCACGAATTACACGTCCTTCATAATCAAACAACTCCTGTCCACAACCATATTCTATATTATTAGGTTTTTTCTTTGATAAAATTGCAACACCACTGTATCCTTTTTTTTCTGCTGGATACCAATAATGATGGTACCCTAAATCTTCGATCAATTTTAGTTCCATTGGTATTTGCTCGAGTTGCACTTTTATTTCTTGCAAACAAACTACATCTGCATCACTGGCTTGTAACCACTGCAACCAATTTTTACTTATGGCTGATCTAATGCCATTAACATTATAAGATATTATTTTCAACTTATTTTTTTTTCTTTTTAGTGGATGTTTTTTCTTCCTCATCTACATCACTAGCAGATTGAGATTCGCTTTGTAAAACATTTTTCTCTTTTTTAGGAGAGATTTCAGTTTCTACATTTTTCTTTTTTTCTTTTTTAACTTTATACTTCTTTAAAAGTTTAGTCTTTAGAATTCTTACATCAACCAAAGGTCTATCACCCGGTGCTGTTTTAACTGCAGCAATAGCATCTAGCACTTCCATTCCAGCAACAAGTTCTCCAAACACCGTATAATTGTTATCTAAATGAG
>JAGVEE010000209.1 GCA_020058405.1 Sphingobacteriales bacterium | reverse complement strand
CTGGAACAGGCAATGTAGTTAGAGCTAATTCTCCAACAATGACAGCTCCTTCGTTAGGGACTCCTGCATCAGGGATATTAACTAATGTTACTGGTTTGCCATTAACTTCTGGGGTTACTGGAATTTTACTTAGTAGTAATGGAGGAACAGGTGTTGATAACGGAACCAAAACAATTACTTTAGATGGAAATTTTACTACATCCGGTACATTTACAACTACCTTAAACACGACAGCTGATACAGATGTTACTTTACCAGCTACAGGTACTTTAGCTACATTAGCAGGCGCTGAAACTTTGACCAATAAAACATTAACAAGTCCAATTATGACAAATCCTGAATTAGGAATTCCTGTATCAGGGATATTGACTAATGTAACTGGTTTGCCATTGGATTCTGGTGTTACTGGAATTTTGCCTATTTCTAATGGTGGTACAGGTCAAACAACCAAAGCGACTGCATTTGATGCCTTGTCACCTATGACGGCTGCTGGAGATATTATATATGGAGGAACAAGTGGTGCAGGTTCAGTCTTAGTAAAAGGTACAGACGGACAAGTTTTAACTTTAGCGAGTGGAGCACCTTCTTGGGCTAATCCAGATGGTGTGAAAACAATGGGGTCTATTGGAAGTACACCTAATGCTAGTGGAGCTACTATTTCAGGTACTACATTAACCTTGCAACCAGCAAATAACTCTTTTGGTGGTGTAGTAACAACTGAATATCAAATTTTTGCAGGATCGAAAATGTTTAAAAGTGTAATAAATGTAGTACCTAACATACCTGCAAGTGGAAATGGAGCCTCTTCAATAATTGCAGCGCAAAATGGATTTACTTCAGGGAGTAATTCAGGCGGAGCATTGACTTTAGAAGCTGGTGATGGTAATGGAAGTGGTGCTGGAGGAAATATTTATTTAAACCCAGGAACATCTGGTTCGGGTACTTCAGGTATTACTCAAATTAATGGACAAGTTAAAATTACAGGAGGATCTCCTGCTTCAGGAGAAGTATTAACCTCAGATGCAACAGGTATAGCAACTTGGGCGGCAATTCCATCTACTAATTTAACAACAGGAGTTACAGGAGTTTTACCCGGTACTAATGGTGGGACAGGAGTAGATAACGGAATCAAAACGATTACTTTAGGTGGAAATTTAACTACATCAGGTGGTGCATTTGCAACTACATTAACTACTACAGATAACACAAACGTTACTTTACCAACAACTGGTACTTTAGCCACCTTAGACGGTACTGAAACTTTGACCAATAAATCATTAACGAGCCCAATCCTAACTGGGACAACTACTTCAGATATTTTAAAAGTAAATAAAATTGTAGACACTAATGCAGTAATTAATTCTTCAGGAGATGATAATGTAATAATAAATTCAATGTCTGGAAGATTTAAGTTCCCCCTTGGTCTATCAAAAATAAAGGTTATAAATAGTAATGTTAAAGTTAATTCAATAATTCTATGTACAGTTACTAAAAACACATTCATGAATACTTATAATACTAATAATTATATTCTTTCAGTTGATGCTTATGATACATTTTTTACTGTAACTTTACTTTCAGCCGTTACAACATCAGATAAATTTGAAATAAATTTTCTCGTAATTAATAATAATCTTTGATTTATTTAAATAGATTTCTTAACAAAAAAAACTCCTTCTCAGGAGTTTTTTTATGAATAGAATTGAAAGATTAATTGGTTCTAAAACTCCAAATCTGGCCTTGGGTTTCTGCTCCTTTAGCATCTCTAACTACTACTTTCCAATAGTAAATCGTTGCAGGTAGTAAAGTGGCATCATAAGAGGTTGCCGTTTTATTGTCAACCACCTTAGTGGTTGGTGTAGCCGTAGTTCCTAAATACACATCATAAGTAAGTACGTCATTCACATCGACATCAGAGCCAGTCCATTTTAAGGTCGTTGTTGTACCTGTAATAATGGCATTTGCAACAGGTGCTACTAATTGTAGCAAGAATGGTGCGTGGCTAGTTAAAGCAGTACCCTCGGTAAAAAAACTATATATCGTTGAGTAAGCACTCGCTGCGCCTTTACTATCCGTAGCTTTCACTCGCCAGTAATAGGCCTTTCCTTTTTCAAGTGTTTCTGTATGAGTTGGAGTTGAAATCTCCTTAGTAATCACATTTTGAGTAAACACATTATCTGTGGCAATTTGTAACTGATACACGATTGGATTACTTTCTGCATCCACTGAAACATTCCATCCAAAAACAACTGTATTACTGATACACAATTGAGCAAGAGTTGGGCTAACCAAAACAGGAACCGAAGGTGCCGTATTTGGAACTACAGTTGTTGGCGGAGGAGTTGGTGTTGGCGGAGGTGTTGTAGTGGTATCCTCTCCACCACCCCCACTACATGACACTACTGCTAAATAAATTAGGGTTCCGTAAAATATATTATTTTTCATAATTAATTTTTGATTATCATTAAACTTGTAGGTATAGCAGTGTATACTTTAGCAATATAAGTACCGCTCGTTTGGTTGTCTAAATGTAACTGTATCTTTTGATTTACTACTGGATAGACCGCTTTCGATATCAATACCGCGTTGATTGAATACAATTCTACGTAGATCTCTTTCATTTCGGTAGGAACCGTAATTTCAAATGAGCCTTTAGTAGGATTTGGATACGCGACAACACTATTTGGTAGATCCGAAATCACTGTTGAATAAATGCCTTCACAAGCCACTGAAGATTTGACCATAACTACATCGCCTACTTTGACATCTAGATCAAATACGTTTTGGTCTGTAGTAAATTGTGATTTACCGTTTAATACTACTTCAAACGGTGCACTACCCTCTGTAATTTCAATTGACACTTTGTTAGACGAAACACCCGATGTTTTTCCTGTCAACGAACCACCTTTACCAATTGTTAATTTATAACATTGTTGGAACGATTGACCTGTTACATTGATACAAACATTATACTCCCCTGGAGGTAAATTCGGTACAATCAATGAATTATTTACAAAATTGTAATTAATAGTATTGATCGTAGCAGTATAATTAAAACTTTGAGTAGCCTTGATATTAATTTCACCATTGTTTTTTCCAGCACATGTTTCTGATTTAGTTTGAATCAAAAAGTTATTAAAGTCTACTGCAAAAGGAACGATTGATATGGTAACAACAACTGTATTACTATTTGAAGTACCATCATTCGCTTTATAACTAAAACTATCCGTTGTAGTATCAGATCCATTATGAACATAACTAAATGTTCCATTACTATTTAAAGTCAATGTACCATTGGTAACGTTATTTACAAGAATAGCAGTTAACGTATTATTTTCCGTATCGGTATCATTAGTCAATACACTAGTAGCATTAGAATTTAATTTAGTTG